>NZ_CDBZ01000196.1:35493-37075 GCF_000819985.1 Aeromonas media
CCAGTCATCCAGGATCAACACCTTGACCGACTTGCTGCCACCTTCACCGGCGGCCCAGCTCACCGACTGGCCGAACCAGGGCAGGAAATCCAGCCCCCAGCGCGCCGTGATCCCCTCAAGGCCCAGCTGGGCGCGGGCCGGCTTGCTGAGATCGCCGCTGCGTACCACAGGGATCTCGGCAAACCACTGCCCCTCGTTCACCGTCAGGCTGGTCTGGGCCAGGGAGATGGTGGACTGTGCCAGCTTGTCCTTGATGGTCACCAGGGTCTGGTGCTGCTCCCCCAGCGCCGCGCCGCTCGGGTCAAACAGCTCCAGGGTGAAGGTCTCATCCCCCTCGTGCAGGGTGTCGCTCTTCACCGGGATCTGGATGGTCTGGCTGTCGCTCTGGCCCGCCGCCCAGTTCAGAGTACCGGTGAGGGGCGCCACGTCGTTGGCATCGGCGCTGCCAAAGGCGATGCGATAGCTGACGCTGGCCTCCCCATGGCTGCCGTCACGGCGCGCAACGGACAGGGCGAGAATGCTGCCCTCCTCCACGCTGGCGGCGGCGCTTTCGAGACTCAATACTCCGGCGGGCGGCAGCGGATACTGGATCGCCACCAGCACGGGATCGTGATCCGAGGCGCTGAAGGGCCCGTCCGATTTGGCCAGCTGGCCTGTGTACTTGCTGCCGTATTCGAAGAAGTTGCTCTCGGCGGAGTTGATGTGCCAATCCTCGATGCCGATCACCTTGGCCGCGAGGCCGGGGCTTGCCAGGGCGTGATCCAGGTTGCCGAGCTCCCCCTCGTAGCTGTAGGAGTAGGTATCGGTGCCGTGGAAGCGGGTGTTGAGGTTCACCAGGCCATAGCCCTTGCCAAGGGCGCTGCCGCTCTCCTCGAAAGGCTGGCCCGCCAGTGTGGTGAAAGAGGCGCTCATGATCTGGCGCGGCTGGGCCGCCGGATCATAGTCGGTCAGCACCCGGATGGGATCCTCCATGCCGTAGGCGTTCAGATCGCCGATGAGCAGCAGATCCCCGCTCACCTCCTTGAGGCGCTCACCCAGCACCTTGGCCGCGGAGACCCGCAGCGCGTTGCAGTGGCCCTGCCCGTCCAGCGGATCGGCGGTGGCGTAGTCGGGGTAATCCTCGAAGCAGGCGGAACCCTTGGACTTGAGGTGGTTGACCACCAGGGTCAGGGGTGCATCCCCCTTGGGCGAGCTGAAGCGCTGCAGCAGCGATTCGCGCATGCCCTGCTTGATGGCAACCGGCTTGCCGCTGGCGTCCTGCGCCTCGGCCTGCTGCACCGGCAGCTCGATGAGGCTGGCAGCCCCCTCTGGCGTCACGCTGGCGGGCCGGTAGATGAGACCCACCGTGATGGCGTCGGTGCCGATGGGCTGACCATCGGGGGAAGCCACCCAGGCGTAGTGATCCGCCTCGTCCGGCTGGGCGGCGTTGAGGGCCGCCACCAGGTTGGCGATGGCGGAGTTGTCGCCGTAGCCGTTGTTCTCTATCTCCATCAGCCCCAACACGTCCGCATTGAGACGGGTGATGGCGCTGACGATCTTGGTGCGCTGCAGCTCGAACTCCGCCACCGTCAGGGCGCCCCGG
>NZ_CDBZ01000196.1:37186-37608 GCF_000819985.1 Aeromonas media
CGGTGGGGTTGGCATCCCCCCCCACGACGGTGGTGAAGAAGTTGAGCACGTTGAAGCTGGCGACCCGCAGATCCCCTGCCTCGGCCAGCTCAGGGGTCTCGACCCTGTCCCAGCCGCTGTGATCGATGTTGCTGGCATCGATGCGGTTGTTCGCCACCAGTCTGAACAGGTTGTAGGAGTAGCCAAGCGCCCCCTCCAGCCCGTTGAGCTTGTCACCGATGCGCAGGTAACCCTCCTCGGCGTTGAAACCGGGGAACCAGGGCAGCACACCGTCCGGCGCCTTGGCGTCGGTCTCCACCACCAGCTGATTTTGCTGGTTGCGCAGGGCCCAGTCGCTCGCCTCCTGGCTCATGGCGGCATATTTCTGGGTCGACTTGATAAGTGGCGCGCCATAGGCCAGCACCAGGTTGTTGCGCTTGCCG
>NZ_CDBZ01000197.1:0-489 GCF_000819985.1 Aeromonas media
TGGCGGCCGGTCAGTGCTCCGAGCGCCGCAGGGCTGTCGATGGCGGTGACGAACAACTCGTCTGCCCAGAAGTAACCCTCACCGGTGCCGCCTATGGGAATATCGAGGGCGGCCAGTGCGGCCGTATAAAAGCGCTGGCTGGCGGCCAGGTCTTTCACCACCAGCTGGAGATGGTCGATCAGCCGACCGCGATGCAATGTTTGTGTTTCCATACACCACCTTGCCTTGCATGTTGTGGATGAGTCGCCGGCCGGCCCCTTGCTGTGAGCTGTGAGCGGCAGGGGTTGGCAAGCCGATGGCATGGCTACCGCCCCTGAATTTCAGCCTCCAGTCTGCTGCTTTGTAACCAACGGGGATGGCGGAGAGGGCTCATGGGTGACTCCGACGAGGCTTGGATTATCATTCGGGTATGGTAGCGGGAGAGAGGCGCAGGGGAAGGGCGGGGTGATAAATGTTGGGGCGGGATCAACAAATTTGTCAGTATGGCAA
>NZ_CDBZ01000197.1:727-32027 GCF_000819985.1 Aeromonas media
GTATGGCAAGGGGGGCCTTGCCAGGGGAGAGAAGCTTGTCCAGGTGCAGGGAAGGGCCGCAGCCCCTCCCTCAGGCCAGTGCCAGCGACTGACGGGCGCGCCACAGCCGCTCGTGGAAGAAGAAGACGATGGTGTTGATGGCGGGCTCTATCAGCGCCATCACGCCACCGGTGAGCAGCTCGCCGCTCAGCAGGTAGGCGACGGCGAAGGCCACCGAAAAGTGCACCAGGGCGAAGCTGCTGGTCTTGGCCTGCAGGCTGTGATCGGGCTTGAGCTTGTGCCAACCAAGGTCGTGAAAGTAGAAGGCGACCGTGTTGACGGCGGGCTCGATCAGGGCGATCAGGCTGGCGGTGAGCAGTTCGCCGGTCAGCAGGTAAGCCACGGTGAAGGCGACACTGAAGTGCAGGATGGCGAAGCTGATGGTCTTTTTCATGATGGTGTCTCCTCTGGCGATAAAGGCAGTATTACCCAGAACTCCATCAAATGAAAACCATTCTCATCTATCGGCGAAATAGAAAATGCCTATCAACCGGGGGAGAAGCCACCAGATTGGGAGTTGCCTGGGGCCACAACGGCGTTAGAGTGTGCCTTTTGCCATGAAAAAGGAGCTTTCATGACCATCAATGCCAACATCTATGTGCTGTTCATCCGTGCTGTTCATCCTGCTGCTGATGATCCTTGTCGGCGTCGTGGCCTGGCGACTGGCCCGGCGCAAGAGCCGCCACCCTGTGCTTGTCACCGTCCTGTGCGTGCTGCTCTGCCTGGTACCGCCCTTCGCTCTGCTGGCGCTGCTCATTCTGGCGCTCTGGCGGGATATGCCCGTCAGGGCCTGAGGCGAGCGGTGTCATCCCGGCAACGGCAGACAGAGAAAAGCCCCTTTCGGGGCTTTATCGTGTTTGCGGTCGGTAAGGGGGTCAGTCGGCTGCCTTGTTGAGCCACTCCACCCTGTACTGGGCACCGGCGCCCTGGGCCAGCTTGGCGCACAGGGGTTTGAGGAAGGCTTCGATCTGCTCGTCCAGCATCCAGGGGGGGCTGACGATCAGCATGCCTGAGCCGTTCATGCCCCAGTCGGCGGTCTGGCCGGCCACTTCGAGCTCCGCCACCAGGACGTTGCCGAAGTTCTCCCGCTTGATCGCTTTGAGCATATCGCGGGACTTGTCCGCCTCCTGCCCGAGGATGGGATACCAGAGGGCATAGATGCCGGTGGCCCAGCGCTTCTGTGCTTTTTTAAGGGTATCGACCACGGCGAAGTAATCTTCCTTGAGCTCATAGGGAGGGTCGATGAGCACCAGCCCCCGGCGCGGCGTCGGCGGCAGCAGGGCCACCAGCCCCTCGAAGCCGTCGCGATGGTGGACGGCGACACGGGGGTCGTAGCCCATGTTGGCGCGAAGATCCTCCACCTCGTTGTTGTGCAGCTCCATCAGCGCCAGCTTGTCCTGATCGCGGATAAGGCGGCGCGACAGCTCCGGCGAGCCCGGGTAGTAGTGCAGCTGACCATCGCTGTTCATCTCCTCGATGACGCCCAGATAGGGGGCCATGGCTGACCACTGGGCCCGCTCGTCCCACAGGCGGCCGATGCCGTCGGCGTACTCCGCCTTCTTCTGGGACCAGTCGCCGCGCAGGTCATAGAGACCGCCGCCGGCATGGGTGTCCAGCACGATGAAGGGTTTCTCCTTCTTCTTGAGGGACTCGATGATCAGGGCCTGGACGGCGTGCTTCAGGACGTCGGCGTGGTTGCCGGCGTGAAAGGCGTGGCGGTAGCTCAGCATATTAGGTCTCTGAGGGGGCCCTGCTGGGCACCCAGTAACGATAGATAGTTCAACAGGTTGTGGCTCTTGCCACGAAACAGGGAGAGGCCGCGCAGGGTCTGCAGCAGGACCCCCTGTTGCAGCCGCTCCAGCTCCAGCTCGTGCGCCAGCATGGCCTGGTACTCTTCCTCGGCCAGCCGTGACTTGGCTTGCTGGCGCAGGGTGCGCCAGGGGAGCAGCACGGCCTCGGTCTGGACCAGGGCCGGTTGCAGATCGGTGAGATCGACCGGGATGCCGAGCAAGTCCAGATGATGCAGCAGGAGCGCCAGGTTGACGTTGCCCCCCTGGCTCTGCACATTGAGCCAGTCTTGGCTTCGCTCGCCATAGACCTTGCCGCTCCAGTGCCAGAAGCCGAGCGGCGTCGGCAGTTCGTGCACGGCAACCCGATCGCTTGCCATCAGCCGTTCATCACGCAAAGAAGGCCTGCTCCATGGTTTCCAGCTCCTCAGAGAGGCTCATCCACTCCAGCTCCACCTCTTCCAGCTGCTCCTTGAGGGGGCCCTGGGACTTGAGCAGCTCGGAGAGCCTGGTTTTCGCGCTCTCTTCGTAGATGGCGGGATCGGCGAGCTGGCTCTCGATGTCGCCAAGCTTGCCCTGCAGCTTCTCCATGCTGGCCTCGAGCTTCTCGAGCTTCTGGCGCAGTGGCCGGGTCTGCTGGCGGAACTGGGCCTCGAGCCGCTTCTGATCCTTGCGTGCCACCGCCGAGTTGGCCGAGACGGGGCCGTCCGTCGGCTTGGCGTTGGCCTCTTTCTCCTGCTCCCCGAGCCACTTGTGGTAGTCGTCCAGATCGCCGTCGAACGGCTCGACCCGGCCACCGTGCACCAGATAGAAGTCATCGGTGGTGGTGCGCAGCAGGTGACGGTCGTGGGAGACCACTACCATGGCACCCTCGAAGCCTTGCAGCGCCATGGTCAGGGCGTGGCGCATCTCCAGATCCAGGTGGTTGGTCGGTTCATCCAGCAGCAAGAGGTTTGGCTTTTGCCAGGTGATGAGGGCCAGCACCAGCCGCGCCTTTTCACCGCCGGAGAAGGGGGCCACCTTGTCCAGCGCCTTGTCACCGTGGAAGCCGAAGCTGCCGAGGTAGTTGCGCAGCTCCTGCTCGGACTTGTCCGGCGCGAGGCGGGCCAGGTGATCGAGCGGGGTATCGTCCAGGCGCAGGGTCTCGAGCTGATGCTGGGCGAAGTAGCCGATGCTGACCCCGGCGCTCACCTCCAGCTTGCCGGAGAGCGGCGCATTGGAGCCCGACAGCATCTTGATGAAGGTGGACTTGCCTGCGCCATTGCGCCCCAGCAGGCCGATGCGTGAGCCCGGCACCAGGTTCATCTTTATCTTCTCCAGGATCACCTTGTCACCGTAACCGGCGCACAGGTTCTCCATGGCGATGAGGGGGGTCGGCAGGGCCGAGGGCTCGCGAAACTCGAAGCTGAACTCGGAGTCGGCGTGGGCGGGCAGTATCTTCTCCATCCGCTCCATGGCTTTCAGCCGGCTCTGGGCTTGACGGGCCTTGGAGGCCTTGTAGCGGAATCTGTCCACATAGGCCTGCATGTGGGACATCTCCCGCTGCTGCTTCTCGTACATGGACTGCTGCTGGGCCAGTTGCTCGGCGCGCTGCAGCTCGAAGTCGGAGTAGCCGCCGGTGTATTCGTTGAGCTTGCCGTTCTCGATGTGGATGATGCGGTTGATGACCGAATCGAGGAAGTCGCGGTCGTGAGAAATCAGCACCAGCGTGCCCTGATAGCCCTTGAGCCACTTCTCCAGCCAGATGACGGCATCCAAATCCAGGTGGTTGGTCGGTTCATCGAGCAGCAGCAGATCGGAGCGGCAGAGCAGGGCCTGGGCCAGGTTCAGGCGCATGCGCCAGCCACCGGAGAAGCTACGCACCGGCGAGTCGAGCTGATCGCCCCCAAAGCCCAGGCCGTGCAGCAGCTCGGCGGCGCGGGCGCGGATGCTGTAGGCGCCTATGGTGTCTAGCCTGCCGTGCAGCTCGGCCACCAGGATGCCGTTGTCATCCGCCTCGGCCTGGGCCAGCTGGGCTTCGAGGGCGCGGAACTCCTTGTCGCCATCGACCACGTATTCGAGCGCGGAGCAGTCCAGCGCCGGGGTCTCCTGGGCCACGCCGGCAATCTGCCAGCCGGCGGGCAGGCTGAAGCTGCCGTTGTCGATGGCCAGCTCGCCCCGCACCAGCGCAAAGAAGGTGGACTTGCCACAGCCGTTCTTGCCCACCAGGCCCACCTTGTGGCCGGGGTGTATGGTGGCGGACGCGTTGTCCAGCAGCGTGCGGCCGCCGCGGATCAGTTCGATTTGACTGGCAACTATCATGGATGGATCTGCTTGGCTCAATGAAGGGGAGAAACTGGCGCGGATCTTACGTGAAATGACTCGGATTTGCACTTGAGGCTGGTGGGCATGGCTGGCTGCGGCAAGAAAAACGTGCCATAACAGAGACATCTGTCAGGGGGCGGGAGGCTTCCATGTTGATTAAAGAGATCATGACGACCCGGGTTGCGACCGTTTCCATGGATGACAGGCTCAATGTCATCAAGGCGATTTTCGAGCAGGCTCACTTTCGCCACCTGCTGGTGGTGGAGGAGGAGGTGCTGGTGGGGGTCATCTCGGATCGGGATCTGCTGCGCGCCATCAGCCCCTATCTCGACACGGATGCCGAGATGAACCGCGACACCGAGACCCTCAACCGACGCGCCCACCAGATCATGAGTCGCGAGCCCATCACCATCTCTCCCGAACGTTCCTTGCAGGAGGCAGCCAGCATCATGCTGGAGCAGCATGTCTCCTGCCTGCCGGTGCTGGAAAACGGCGCCCTGGTGGGCATCGTCAGCTGGAAAGACCTGCTGCGCGTCATGCGGGGCTGGCAACCGACCTGAAGCTTCTTGGGTGCGCATGGAGCCCACCCCACCTGGCCCTTATTGAACACCACTCGATACAAGTGTCTGTTATATCGATATAAGGCGTTTTTATTGTTCTTGTTTTATGTCTTTTGTGGTTTAAAATTCCAAATTAATCGGCCTTTGTGACACTTGGTGTCGCAATGACTGGATTGCATCGTGTTTTTCTAATAAATCGACCCCAGCTTCAGTTCCCATCAAGGTTCGCAGATCTACCCTAGGTCATCGGAAATGAACCCGATTCAAAATGACAACGACCGAGCACAGGTCTGGTTTACACCTCAGAGGAACGAACAATGAAAAAGACAGCATTGACGATGGCCATCTCCAGCCTGCTGCTGGCCGGTGGTGCACAAGCTTCTACCGTTTACAACCAGGATGGTACCAAGCTTGACATCGGTGGCCGTGTTCAAGGCATGTACTACGGCAGCGACAACGACGACGAGAGTGGCGATCAGAGCTACCTGCGTCTGAACATCGCTGGCGAGACCCGCATCAACGACGAAACCGTCGCCAACGGTTTTGTGCAGTACAACGTCCCGACCAACAGCTCCGACAACGAGCTGCGTTATGCCTACGTTGGCATCAAGAACGATCGCTTCGGCGCCTTCAGCTACGGTCGTCAGGACGGTCTGATTGCCAAGGCCGTTAACGACTACACCGACGTTCTGCCGGAGTGGGGCGGAGATGGCCTGGGCAAGGGTACCGAAGTGTTCGGTACCGGTCGTACCAACGGCCTGGCTCAGTACATCTACACCTTCGACGGCCTGGTGCTGGGTGCCCAGTTCACCGGCGAGAACGAAGCGCAGAACGAGAGCGCGTCCAGCTGGACCAAGGGCTCCGAAGAGGGCTACGCCCTGTCTGCCAACTACAACTTCGACATGGGCATCAGCCTGGGTCTGGCCTATAACCAGGCCGGCAAGACCGCCGATCAGGCTGCCAACTCCAACTTCGGTGGCAGCGAAGACGCCAAGCTGACCGCAGTCGGCATCAAGTACGCAGCCAACAACCTGTATGCTGCCGCGACCTATGCCTATGGCGAAGACCATGTCTACGTTAACAATGCCGGCAACAACGGTTACGTTAGCGAGAGCAACGGTTACGAAGCCGTAGTTCAGTACACCTGGGGCCAGTGGAAGCCGTCCCTGGCGTACAACCGTCTGGACGTGAAAGACGCCGACCAGAACATTGACGATACCCTGACCGAGTACGTGTCCATCGGTGCCTGGTACAACATCAACGACAACTTCGATGTCTACGTTGATTACAAGGCCAACCTGCTGAGCAGCGACGGCACTGACGGGTACAACAAGTTCGGCCAGAACACCGACGACGTCGTTGGCGTGGCCATGCAGTACCACTTCTAAGTCATTCCCTGACTGCCTACTGTATTTTTGGACCGGCCGCTTTGCGGCCGGTTTTTTTATGGGCGCCACATCGGGTGGGCGTGTTATCGGGCGTCAGGCCAATCCCGGGTTCAGCATTGTCCCCTGCTGGTCGATAACTCTCTGTGTCGGGTCGGTGGCGATGAGGGACGACTGTCACTGGGCTATGGGGCGAGGATCACGTCCCGTGGCCAAGTTCCTATCTTTTCTCGACCCTTTTCATTATTTCTATAGAGACTTGCGTTGCTCCTGCCGGGAGAATGCGGGTCTGGTTGGCATGCTGGCGCCCCATCGCGGGGCGGCACTCGGGAAACGGACGTAAGGGCTTTATATGGCGAGCATATTGGATTCAGTGGATCAACGTACCCAGCTGGTGGGGGAGAATCGCCTGGAGTTGTTGATGTTCCGGCTGGGTACCCAGCAGCTCTTTGCGATCAACGTCTTCAAGGTGCGGGAGGTGGTGAAGCTGCCCCATCTCAACAAGATGCCGGGCTCCCATCACAACATCAGCGGCGTGGCGAACATCCGCGGCGTCTCCATTCCCGTCATCAACCTGCGCGGTGCCATCGGCATGCGCCCCATGGCGGTCGACAACGAATCCAACCTCATCATCACCGAATACAACCGCACCATTCAGGGGTTCCTGGTGGGGCAGGTGGCCCACATCGTCAACATGACCTGGAAGGACATACTGCCGCCCCCCCGTTCGGCGGGCCGCGCCAACTACCTCACCGCCATCACCCGTGTCCCGGAGGGCGGGGTCGATCAGATCGTCGAAATCATCGACGTGGAGAAGGTGCTGGCGGAGATCATCACCTATGACATCCGCATCTCGGCGGAGGTGCTGGACAAGGAGATCCTGCCCCAGATGCAGGGGCGCCGGGTGCTCATCGTCGATGACTCCAGCACGGCCCGCAATCAGGTGCGCGAGACCCTCGCCCAGCTCGGCCTCGAGGTGATCGAGTGCCAGGATGGCTTGCAGGCGCTCAAGCTGCTCAAGGGGTGGTGCGATGCGGGCAAGAAGGTGACTGACGAGATCATGCTGATGATAACGGACGCCGAGATGCCTGAGATGGATGGCTACCGTCTGACCCACGAGGTGCGCAGCGATCCGCGCATGGCCGATCTCTTCATCACCCTCAACACCTCCCTGAGCGGCAACTTCAACGAGGCCATGGTCAAGAAGGTGGGATGCGATCGCTTCATCTCCAAGTTCCAGCCTGATTTGCTGGTCGGGGTTACCCAGGAGCGCATGCGCCAGATCCTGGGGGCTTGAACCCGACTCAAGGGCTTATCGCCTCAAACCAAATCGATAACAGAACACCCGCCAAGGCGGGTGCTCTGTTTTGGCGGGCAGGGGCCAATGCCGTCCCCTGGGGTCACTGGGTCAGCAGGGGTTCGATAAAGCGGGCTACCCGATCGCGGATCTGGGGCTGCGCCGCCGCCGTGGGGTGGATCCCATCGTTCATCATGAGTTCAGGGCGCAGCACAATATCATCGAGAAAGAAGGGCATCAGCGGCAGGCCATTGGCTTGCGCCAGCTCCGGGAAGATCTGCTCGAACTGCTGCAGGTAGCGAGCGCCATAGTTGCGCGGCAACTGGATCTGGGTCAGCACCGTCTTCGTCTGGCTGGCCTTGGCCAGCGCCACCATCTTGGTGAGGTTGGCCCGGGTGATGGCGGGGGCAAAGCCGCGCAGGCCATCGTTGCCGCCGAGCTCGATCAGCACCCAGTCAGGCTTGTGCTCCTCGAGCAGGGCGGGCAGGCGGGCCAGCCCTCCCTGGGTGGTTTCACCACTGATGCTGGCGTTGATGAGCTTGTGCTCGCCACCCTGCTGCTGCCATTTTTCATTGAGCAGGGCAGGCCAGCTCTGTTCGGCCGGCATCTGGTAGCCGGCACTCAGGCTGTCCCCCAGTACCAGCAGGGTTTGCGCCTGAGCTGATGAGAGCCAGCCACACAGGCAACTCAAGACGAACAAGACACGTATCATGCATTCAACTCCCAAGATCTATGGTCATTACAGGTTCAGGCAAACAGGAAACGTATCATGAGTTCAACGCCCATTATCACCGTCAGGGGGCTCGGCAAAACCGTTCGCCTCGGCCAGGAAAGTCTCACCATCCTTGAAGGGATCGATCTGCAAGTCAATACCGGCGAGACGCTGGCGCTGGTCGGTGCCTCCGGCTCTGGCAAGTCCACCCTGCTCGGCCTGCTGGCCGGGCTGGATCTGCCGAGCAGCGGCGAGATAGAGATCCTGGGTCAATCCCTCACCCGGCTGGACGAGGAGGGGCGGGCCAGATTGCGCGCCGAGCAGGTGGGGTTCGTGTTCCAGTCCTTCCTGCTGCTGCCCACCCTGAGTGCCCTGGAGAACGTCATGCTGCCGGCCGAGCTGCGCGGCGAGACCGACTGTGAGCCCCGGGCCCGCGAGCTGCTCACCCAGGTCGGGCTGGCCGAGCGGCTGCACCACCTGCCGCCGCGCCTATCTGGGGGGGAACAGCAGCGGGTCGCCATCGCCCGGGCCTTCATGACCCGGCCCAGCCTGCTGCTGGCGGACGAGCCGACTGGCAACCTCGACAGCAAGACGGGGGAGACGGTGATCGAGCTGCTGTTTCGCCTCAACCGTGAGCACAACACCACCTTGGTGGTGGTGACCCATGATCATGAGTTGGCCCAGCGCTGCCAGCGGCAACTGGTGATGGCGGCGGGACGGCTGGAGGTGGAGCCCGTTGCGGCGGCCAGGGTGGGAGAGTTGTCATGAGTCAGTGGCGACTGGGTTTCAAGTTGCTGCGCCGGGAAGGCTTCAGCGGGGAGCTGCGCTGGTTCGTGCTGGCGCTGGCCCTGAGCGTGGCCTGTGTGCTGAGTGTGGCCCTGGTGGCGGATCGGCTGGATGCGGGGCTCAAGGCCTCGGGCCGCGACTTCATCGGGGCGGATCGGGTGCTGCGCTCCGCCACCCCGGCGCCCGAGGCCTGGCTCGCCCAGGCGAAGCAGGAGGGGCTCCTCGTCCAGACCACGGTCAGCTTCAACAGCATGTTGTTTCACGGCGATGGCCTGCAACTGGCGTCCATTCGCGCCGTGCCGGGCGATTTTCCCTTCTATGGCAAGCTGGAGCTGATGCCCCAGCGCGCCCCAGCGCCCGGCGAGATCTGGCTCTCCGCCCGGGTGATGCAGTTGCTCGGCGCCACACTCGGGGACGAGCTGGAGGTCGGCAACACCAGATTGACGGTGGCGGGGGAGCTGGGCCAGGAGCCGGATCAGGGCTTCAGCCCCTTCCAGATGGCGCCAAGGGCGCTGATCCACAGCGCCGATATCGAGGCGACCGGCGCCCTCTTGCCGGGCAGCCGCCAGCAGTGGCGTTATCTCATCAAGGGATCCCGGGAGGGGGTCGCCCGCTATGATCGCTGGCTCAAGCCCAAGCTGACGGCTGGGCAGAAGCTGATCAAGCCGGGCGATGAGGGCTCCCAGGTCGGCAAGTCCCTGGCCAATGCCGAGCGCTTCTTCCGCCTGGCGTCCCTGGCCGGCGTGCTGCTGGGGGCGCTGGCCATGGGCATAGCGGTGCGCCACTTCGCCGAGCGCCAGACCAACATGGTGGCGCTGCTCAAGACGTTGGGAGCGTCGCGGCGTACCCTCTGGCAACTGATGGGGATGCTCCTCGCCTCCCTGACCCTGATAGGTGCCCTGATCGGCCTGGTGGCGGGGAGCGCCATGCAGTGGCTGACGCTGCAACTGCTGGGGGATCTGCTGCCAGCTGATCTGCCGCCGCCCTCCTGGCGTCCCTTCGCCCTGGGTCTGGCGGTCGCCTTCTTCATCACCTTGCTGCTGGCCTTCGTCCCCTTCCTGCGTCTGCTCAAGGTGCCACCGCTGCGGGTGCTGCGCCGGGAGCTGGAGGCGGGCATCCCCCCCTGGCTGACGGTGCCGGTTGGCCTGCTCGGCTTGTTCGGGCTGGTTTGGGGCTTTACCGCCGATGTCAGGCTGGCGCTCGGTCTCATCGGGGGCATGGGGTTGTTGATGGTGCTGCTGGCGCTGCTGGCCTCCGGGCTGCTGCGACTCGGTGGTCGGCTCAAGGGGCCCCATGCCCTGCGTCTGGCCATCAGCCACCTCTCCCGCGAGCGCGGCAGCGGCCTGTTCCAGCTGGCGGGCTTTGCCCTGGCGCTCATGCTGTTCGGGCTCTTGTGGGCGGCGCGGGTCGATCTGCTGGATGATTTCTCCGCCCGCCTACCCGCGGATGCCCCCAACCGCTTCCTGGTCAATGTGGCCGACGGGGAGCGCGACGGCATACTGGCGGACCTGCACAAGGCCGGGGCCATCACCTCGGACTTCTACCCCATGGTGCGCGGGCGTCTGACCCGGATCGCCGGTCAGGCGGTGGGTGAGGATGCGGCGCGGGAGGGAGTGAACCGCGAGCTCAACTTCACCACCACGGCGACCCTGCCCCCCGACAACCAGGTCACCTCGGGGCAGTGGCTCGGCGGCAAGGGGGAGGTCTCCGTCGACGAGGTGCTGGCGGGCCAGCTTGGCATCGCCCTGGGGGACGCCCTCAGCTTCACCATAGAGGGGCGCAGCTTCGAGGCCAGGGTGACCAGCCTGAGGTCCATCAAGTGGGACAACATGCGCCCGAACTTCTACATGATCTTCTCGCCGGACGTGCTGGCCCCCTTCTCCCAGACCTGGCTTGGCAGCTATCGCCTGCCGCCTGAGGGACGCAGTGCCGAGGTGGAGATCATCCGTCGCCACCCCACGGTGAGTCTCATCGATGTGGAGGATCTGATAGGGCGGCTGACTGTGGTCTCGGATCAGGTGAGCCGGGCGTTGGGGCTGATGCTGGGGCTGGTGACGGTGGCCGCCCTGCTGGTGCTGCTGACCCAGACCCAGGCCAGCATGGCCGCCCGGCGCCGGGAGCTGCTGCTGATGCGCACCCTGGGGGCGGGCAGCAAACTGCTCGAGAAGATGCTGCGTTGGGAACTGGTGGCCAGTGGCGCCCTGGCGGGGCTGTGCGCCGCCATGGTGGTGGAGCTCTGCTCCTTTGGCCTGCAGTGGTGGTGGTTCGATGGCCAGTGGCAGTTCCATTGGGCCATCTGGGCCGGCCTGCCCTTGCTGGGGGCCCTGCTGGTGACCCTGGCCGGTCAGGGCATGCGCCGCCAGTTGCTGGCGGGCACCCTGAGCGACCGGTTAAGAGGTCTGGGGCAGGGGCTGCTCTGACAGCTCCCTGGCGAGGTGCCAGTCGTAAAAATCCCGACTTCGGTCGGGATTTTTCATAATGGCTTCAGCGCGGGGCTTGCAGCAGGTTGCCGAGGGCCTCGGGGAGGGCCGGATAGGTGAAGTGGAACCCCGCCTCCTGCAAGCGTGCGGGCAGGACGTGCTGGCCGGTGAGCAGCAGATCCGCCGCCTCGCCCATCAGCAGTCGAAGCACCTGGGCTGGCACGAAGAAGAGGTGCGGGCGATGGAGTGTGCTGGCCAGGGTCTGGCTGAACTGGCGATTGCTGACCGGCTGCGGGGCCGTGCCATTGAAGATCCCCTCGCACTCGTCGTGCTCGAGCAGGAACAGCATGGCCCGCACCAGATCCTGCACATGGATCCAGCTCATCGTCTGGGTGCCCGGGCCCATGGGGCCGCCGAGCCCCAGCCGATAGGGGGGCAGCATCCTGGGCAGGGCGCCGCCATCGGTGCCGAGCACCAGGCCGATGCGCACTATGCAGACCCGGGTCTGGGCGCCGCGGGCTTGCAGGGCCAGTTGCTCCCACCGCTGGCAGAGCCGGTGGGTGAACTCGTCGTGAGGGTGGTGGCAGCGCTCGTCCAGAGGCTCATCCCCCTGGCGGCCATACCAGCCGATGGCGGAGGCGTTCAGCAGCAATCTGGGTGGCGTGCTGGAGAGCTTGATGAGATCGACCAGTTGCTCGGTCAGCAGCCAGCGGCTGTTGCACAACAACTGCTTGCGGGATTCGCTCCAGCGGCCGGCGGCGATGGGCTCCCCGGCCAGGTTGATGACGATGTCCACGTCGTTGAGGTGGTCCAGCCGGTCCAGGTTGTCGAGCAGAGTGACGTCATGGCCAAGCAGCTCATAGGCCCGGCTACCCTGACGGGTCAACACCACCACGTCATGCGCCACCTTGAGGTGTGCCACCAGGCGGCGGCCGATAAAGCCTGTGCCTCCCGTGATCAGTATCTTCATGTCCTGCCTCCCTGACGGCTGTTCGCTCTACTCTAGAGGCTGGGCGCTGGATGGACAAGATCCTGTTTTTATGAGCATTATAAATTCACGATGGGGCATGCTAGTGCACCTTGCGCTGGCGGCGGCACGAAGCGTCGATGGGGGTGGTATTTGTCGACCATGCCGCCATTCGCTTTGTATCTGGACGCATCACCATTACTTGCCAAGCGGACAGCAGCGAGTAAACTCGTCCGCTTTTTCGCCGTGACCATGAGGGCAGTTATGCCATTTCGTCGTTTAAGGGTGCGTCAATTCTATGTCCGGCTGGTCTGTGCCCTGCTGGCGGGTCTGCTGCCCATGGTGCTGGGACTGGCCATCATCGTCTGGCAGACCGCCACCGGGGTGCGGCAGGATGCGGTGGCGCGGCTGCAACATGCCAGGCTGATGTTTGACCGTACTCTGGACAACGCCCAAGTGGCGGCGTCGGCCCTTCGCGGCAGCCTGGACAAGCCCTGCCTCGAGGTGGTGCAGGGGCTGCGGGATCAGGTGGCGACGGTGCCGGATGTGCGCAGCGTCAACCTGGCCGAGGGCACGACCATCTACTGCACCTCCCTCTATGGGCCGGTCAGCGGGGAGATCCGGCTGGGCGACTATGCGGATGGCAAGCTCGACCTGATGAAGGGCAATCCCGTTACCCCGAATCGTCCCCTCATCGTCTACCGGGAGGAGATCGGTGCGTTCAGCGTGCTGGTGGGTATAGATGGTTACTACCTGCTCAACATTCTGGACATGCTGAGCCGCAACTCCCCCCTCGGCCTGGTGGTCGGCCAGGAGATGCTGCTGCGGGACAGTCAGCTCACCGACAAGCTCATCCCCCCGGGCAGCCAGGGCTATCTGGAGGAGCGCTCGACCAGGTATCCGTTCAAGGTGGTGACCAGGGTATCGGTCGGTGAGTACAGGGCCCATATCTGGGACTACTCCAAGGTCGGCATCATCGTCTATCCCCTGCTGAGCCTGCTGTTCGGGGTGGGGATCTTCTGGTTGACGGGACGATCGACCTCCCCGACCCAGGAGCTGAAGCGTGCGCTGGATCAGCAGGAGTTCATTCCCTACCTGCAACCCGTGGTGACCGGGGACGATGCGCACTGGAGCGGCTGCGAGGTGCTGATGCGCTGGCAACATCCCCGCCAGGGCATGATCTCGCCGGATCGCTTCATTCCGCTCGCGGAAGACAGCGGCCTCATAGTCCCCATGACCCGGTTGCTGATGGCCCAGGTGCGGGAGGCGTTTGCCCCCCTGGCGGATAAGCTGCCCAGGGGGTTCCACTTCGGTTTCAACATCAGCGCCAGCCACTGCAAGGATCTCAGCCTGGTGGACGATTGCCGGGACTTCATCTATGCCTTCCGGGATAACCCCATCAAGCTGGTGCTGGAGTTGACCGAGCGCGAGCTCATCGTGGCGGACGAGGTGACTGACCGGCTGTTCGCCGAGCTGCACCAGCTCGGGGTCTTCATCGCCATCGACGACTTCGGCACCGGCCACTCCAGCCTGACCTATCTGCAGACCTTCCAGGTGGACTTCCTCAAGATCGATCAGAGTTTCGTCGGCATGATAGGGTCGGATGCGCTCTCCAGCCACATCGTCGAGAACGTCATCGATCTGGCGACCCGGCTCGGTCTGCTGCTGGTGGCTGAGGGGGTGGAGACCCAGGTTCAGGCCGATTACCTGAAAGCGCGCAAGGTGGACTTCCAGCAGGGTTACCTCTATGGCAGGCCCATGCCGATGACTGTCTTTGCCAGCCAGCTACCCGCCCAGAAGGGATCGTCAGCCTGAGGGGCCGCGCCTTGGCTAGCGGCTCCAATGGTCTGCCCATCCACGTCTTGCCCGCTCACCGGGGCTGACGGCGAGACATAAAAAAACCAGCGACCCGGGTCGCTGGTTTTTTTCATCTTCAGAGGGTTCAGAGCATGCGGGCCAGGGCGCGGCAGAGGCGCTTGATGCCCTCTTCCGTGGTGGCCTCATCCACGCAGGAGAAGCTCAGGCGCAGGGTGTTCTGGATCTCGGGGCGCACATAGAAGGGAGCACCGGGCACGAAGGCCACCTTCTCCTTGATCGCCTCGTCGAACAGGGCCATGGCACTGACGCTGGGCGGCAGGGTCAGCCAGAGGAACATGCCTCCCTCGGGACGGGTGTAGCTGACGCCGGGCGGGCAATGACGGCTCAGGGCGGCCTCCATGGCGGCCCGCTGGCGGCCATAGACCTCCTTGATCTTCTCCAGATGGGCGTCGAGGGAGTGATCGGTCAGGAAGCGGTGCAGCACCTGCTGGCTGAAGGCGTTGCTGTGCAGATCCGTGGCCTGCTTGGCGATGGTCACCTTCTTGCGCAGCCAGTCCGGTACCAGCATCCAGCCCAGACGGAAGGCGGGTACGACAGTCTTCGAGAAGGAGCCGAGCAGCACGGTATTGTTCGGCGCCAGCTTGGCGATGGGGGGAAGATGTTCCCCCTCGAAGCGCAGCTCGCCATAAGGGTCGTCTTCCACCATCAGCAGATCGTGGCGCACCAGGCGCTCGGCCAGGGCTTCACGGTTGGCGCGGCTGTAAGAGACCCCGCTCGGGTTCTGGAAGTTCGGCACGCCGTACAGCAGCCTGGCGCTGGAACCCTGCTCCAGCAGCGCATCCAGCGCGGCCAGATCCAGTCCCTCTTCCCCGAGGGTGATGGGCTTGAAGTTCGGTTGATAGACGGAGAACGCCTGGATGGCACCCAGGTAGCCCGGCTCTTCGATGATCAGATCCTGCCCCTCGTCCACCAGCACCTTGCCCAGCAGATCCAGCGCCTGTTGGGAGCCGCTGGTGATGAGGATGTTGTCCGGGTTGACCTCCATGCCGTGGCGGCTCAGGTAGCGGTCGGCGATGTACTGGCGCAGCGGGGCGAACCCTTCGGTAGTGGCGTATTGCAGCGCCGCGGCGCCCTGCTCGTGCAGCACGTCCTGGCAGGCTTGCTCGATGGCCTTGACCGGGAACAGATGAGGATTGGGCAGGCCGCCGGCGAAGGAGATGATCTCCGGATTGGCGGCGACTTTGAGGATTTCACGGATAAACGAAGGCTCTACCTTCTCGAAGCGCTGGGCAAAAAACGGCTGCATAGGGTTCTCTCTGACTAGGTGGCGGTCGCTCCATTCAACCGCCAGGTTATCCGTTTGTATCAGATTTCAGAAATGAGGCAATGGCTGTCACAAAAATCCATAAAAAAGGGCAGGTTTGGCACCTGCCCGAATTTTATCGCTTCGACCCTGGCCGAGGGCGCAAAAAGCCCTGCCAGTTGTTCATCGGTCGGGATGGGGCACTCAGATCCCCGGCGCCTTGAGGAAGCTGATCATCAGATCCGTGTTGGCACCGAGCTGCTGCTGGACCCGGCCCGGGAACAGCTCGGCCATCTTGTCGAGGCGGTCGTGCTCGGTGTGCCAGATCTTGCCCCACTGGGTCTCGCTGTCCCGATCGCAGGCGCTCTTGCTGGTTTCGTCGTAGCAATCCCACAGCGCCGGGTTGGTGCTCTGGGAGTAGCCGTCATAACCATCTTCCCCGTTGATGGTGAAGTTGGTGGCCTCCACGTAGGCGATGGGCACCCCCAGACAGGCGAAGGGGGCGTGATCCGACCAGCTGCCGGTTTCCCCTTCCGGGTAACCGTCGTAGCTGGGGTGGATGGCGAAGGGGGTGGCGCTCTGCTTGGAGATGGTCAGCAGGCGATCGCGCACCTTGGGATCGAAGCTGTACCGGCTTGGCTCGGCGCAGTTGTACTCGGCCACGTCGGAGTGGGCGGAGTGGACATAGACGATGTCGCCCCCGGCGATGGTGTCGTAGTTCACCATGGCCAGCAGCTTGGCGACGGCGTCGCCGTCGAGGCTGGCGACATAGGCCCTGGAGCCGTTGAGGCCGTTTTCCTCCGCTCCGAAGAAGGCGAAGCGCACCGTGTAGGGCAGGGTTTGATCCTTGAGCGCCTCTGCGACCGCCAGCAGGGCCGCGACACCGGCGCCGTTGTCGGTGGCACCTTCGGATCCCTTCTTCTCGCCGGTACTGTCATAGTGGGCACCGATGAGGATTACCTTGTCGCTCTGACCCTTGAGTTCGGCGACCAGGTTCTGGGAGGTTCTGTCGGTGCCGCCCCGGGTGTAGCTGAAGGGCTGGTTCTGCACCTCGTAGCCCCAGCCAGTCAGATGATCCTGGATCCAGGCGGCGGCGCGGGTTTCGGCCTCGGTCCCCGTGGGTCTGGCGCCTATCCCCTCGGCGCTCGAGCTCAGTTGCACCAGGTATTCATAGGCCTGGGTGGCGGGCGCAGGGGGCTGGGAGTCATTGTCAGAGGTGTTGCACCCGGCCAGCAGGGACGGGATGACGAGGGTCAACAGGGCTTTTTTCATACTGCAATCCTTTGTTGTGTATGGTTTTATTTTTCCGCGTCAGGATGCACCTGACGCCCGGGAGATTCTGTGAAGGGGGTGGCATTTGTCAACCGCAGGGGCGGAATTGGTCAGTCAGGGGGGATTTGTTGTGCGAAACACTTGCGCCTTGGGCCTATCTTGGGATAATTCGCTCCCCTGTTTTTGCCGATTGATGAAATAACGAACCACCCAGGTCGCCCTTAACCCGGATGGCCCCCGGTTCTGTTACCCGGATTGATGAAATAACGAGACAATTATGCCTGTGACCCAAGATGTATTTAACGAAGACGGCAAGTTCATGCGCAAGATCCGCAGCTTCGTCCGTCGCGAAGGCCGCCTGACCAAAGGGCAGGAGAAGGCTCTGGAAGAGCTCTGGCCGGTCATGGGCATCGATTTCGCACCGGCGCCGCTGGACATGGTGGCGCTGTTTGGCCGCGAGGCCCCGGTGGTGCTGGAAATAGGCTTCGGCATGGGCGCCTCCCTGGTGGAGATGGCCAAGAATGCCCCCGAGAAGAACTTCATCGGCATCGAGGTACACTCTCCCGGTGTGGGTGCCTGCCTCGGCACCGCCCAGGAGGCGGGCGTCACCAACCTGCGCGTGATCTGTCACGATGCGGTGGAAGTGCTGGAGCACATGATCCCGAACGGCTCGCTCGCCTGCCTGCAGCTGTTCTTCCCGGACCCCTGGCACAAGAGCCGTCACCACAAGCGCCGCATCGTGCAGCCGGCGTTTGCTCAGGACATTCGCCAGAAGCTCGCCATCGGTGGCGTCTTCCACATGGCCACCGACTGGGAAAACTACGCGGAACACATGCTGGAAGTGATGAGTGCCGCCGAAGGGTACGAGAACACCTCCGCCACCGGCAACTGGGTGGAGCGCCCCGACTGGCGCCCGCTGACCAAATTCGAACAACGTGGCCATCGTCTCGGTCACGGGGTCTGGGATCTGATTTTCAAACGTGTCAGCTAAGCTGGCGCGTCAACTCGCGTATCCACTAACTTGAGGAGCTATCATGGCCAATCGTAGCCGTCGTCTGCGTAAGAAACTGCGCGTCGATGAATTCCAGGAAATGGGTTTCGACATCAGTTTCAACTTCCCGGTCGGCACTGCCGAAGAGACCATCGATGCGGTAGTCGATGCGATGATCGATGAGGTTGTTGAACCCCGTAAACTGGCCTTCGCCGGTTCGGGCCACCTGGCCTGGGAAGGCATGATCTGTACCCAGCAACTGGGCAAGTGTACCGAAGAAGACCGCGCCGTCGTCAAATCCTGGCTGGAAGGCAAGGGGATGGAAGCGGTGGTGGTCACCGAGTTGTTCGACCTCTGGTACGGTGAGCCGGCCTGATATCGGATTGCCTGTCACGGGCACATAGAAAATCCCGCCGCCGGCGGGATTTTTGTCGGTGAGCCTCGCCTCACCTCGTCTCATCTCATGGAATCGTCGATGGTGTTGTCATCCGAATTACTGGCCAGCATCCTGGAAGAGGTGCGTCCGCTGCTCGGGCAGGGCAAGGTGGCCGATTATATTCCCGCGCTGGCGCAGGTGCCGGCGGACAGGCTCGGGATCGCCGTCTGTACCGTGGAGGGGGAGTTGTTCACCGCCGGTGACGCCTTCGAGCCCTTCTCCATTCAGAGCATCTCCAAGGCCCTGAGCCTCACGCTGGCACTCACCCTCTATCAGGAGGAGGAGATCTGGGCCCGGGTGGGCAAGGAGCCGTCAGGCCAGCCGTTCAACTCGCTGATCCAGCTTGAGTTCGAACACGGCATTCCCCGCAACCCCTTCATCAATGCCGGTGCCCTGGTGGTGAGCGATCTGCTGGAGACCCGGCTTACCGCCCCCCGGCAGCGTACCCTGGAGCTGGTGCGGCGCCTGTGCGGCAATCCTGCCATCATGGCGGATCAGGTGGTGGCCCGCTCCGAATATCAGCACGCCGCCCGCAACGCCGCCATCGCCTACCTGATGAAGGCCTATGGCAACTTCGAGAACGAGGTGGACAAGGTGCTGCAGAGCTACTTCAATGCCTGTGCCATCCGCATGAGCTGCGTCGATCTGGCCAGGGCATTCATCTATCTGGCCAACCGTGGCGTGCCGCTCGGTGAGAGCACGCCCCTGCTGCCTGCCCGCACCACCAAGCAGGTCAACGCCCTGCTCGCCACCTGCGGCCTCTATGACGAAGCCGGTGATTTTGCCTATCGGGTTGGCATGCCGGGCAAGTCCGGGGTGGGGGGCGGCATCATGGCGCTGATCCCCGGCGAGCTGACGGTCTGTGTCTGGTCCCCCGAGCTCAACAAGGCGGGCAACTCCCTGGCGGGCACGGCGGCGCTGGAGCTGCTGGCCGAGCGCCTGGGCCGCTCCATTTTTTAACTTTGTTCACTATGCATCGAGACAACATCATGAAACGAATGACAGGACTGTGGCGAAGCGGCCTGGCCGCCTTGCTGCTCTGGTGTGCCTGGCCCGCCCTGGCCGCCGAACTGCCCTCCCTCTCCCTGGCCGATGCCAAGGCGAAGCAGGCCGTGATTCTGGATACCCGCCCCAGCTACTTCTACCAGGGCTGGCCCATGGCGGGCGAGACGCAGGGTGGCCATGTGGCCGGTGCCGAGCACCTCTCCGCCGAGTGGAAATACAGCGATGAAGAGTGGCCAAAGGCGCTCGCGAGCAAGGGGCTGAAGGCCGATCTCCCGGTCGCCCTCTACGGCGCACCGCGGGAAGTGGCCGAGGTGGCCCGCCTGCTGCGCCAGCAGGGCATCAAGCAGCTGTTCGAGCTGCAGGGCTGGCAGAGCGCGCCGCGCGAGCACCTGGCCCGCTGGCAGCAACTGGTCTATCCGCTCTGGCTCGCCGATCTGCAGGCAGGCAAGCCGGTGGCTGCCGCCCCCAAGGGGGAGTGGAAGGTGTTCGAAGTGGACTGGGGGGCTCCCAAGGCCTATCTGCTGAGCCACATTCCGGGGGCTGGTTACATCGACACCAACCGCCTGGAGGCGGAGCCGCTGTGGAACAAGGTCTCTGACGAAGCCCTCAAGCAGTTGCTGCTGGAGAACGGCATCCGTCACGACACCACCGTCATCCTCTATGGTCGCAACACCATGGCGGCGGCCCGTGCCGCCCATCTGATGATGTATGCCGGGGTGGAAGACGTACGCCTGCTGGATGGCGGCCTGGATGCCTGGTTCGTGCAGCACCTGCGCACCGAAACGGGCCTGGCGAACAAGTTTGAGCCGGTGAAGGAGTTTGGCGTGACCATTCCGGCCCATCCCGAGTACTACACCACCCTGAGCCAGGCCAAGGCGCTGCTCGAGCAGCCCGATGGCGCTCTGGTCAGCGTGCGCACCTGGGATGAGTTTGTCGGCAACACCTCCGGCTACAGCTACATCAAGCCCAAGGGCGACATTCCCGGTGCCAAGTGGGGTCGCGGCGGCGTGGATGCCAACAGCATGAGTGACTTCCACAACCCGGACGGCACCATGAAGCCGGCTAGCGAAATCCTCGCCATGTGGGATGAGTGGGACATCGAACCGACCCAGCAGGCCGCCTTCTACTGCGGTACCGGCTGGCGCGCCTCCGAGGCCTTCTTCTACGCCTGGCTGATGGACTGGAAGCGGATCAGCGTTTACGACGGCGGCTGGTACGAGTGGAGCTCGGATCCTGCGAACCCCACCGTCACCGGTGAGCGCAAGCCCAAGGGCTGATGACGCCAATGCGTTGCCCTGGTAAAGGCCGGACGAATGTCCGGCCTTTTTCATTGGCGCCTCCTGGCTCATCCCGCTGTTAACTCTCTGATCAATATCGCTGTTTTCATATTCTGGCCGCACTCGTTCAGGGGGCGGTGCTTGAGCTAGGCTTCAAGAAACATCCTCGTCCTGAGGATGCCGGAGGGAGAAGAGGCGGGCAATGAAACGACTGATGATGATCCTGGTGTGCATGCTGGGGCTGGTGGCGTGCAGCTCCCAATACATCATGAGCACCCGGGACGGGAAGATGATTACCACCGACAGCAAGCCCAGGCTGGATGAGGACACGGGCATGTACCGCTACTACGACGAAGAGGGGCGGGAGATGTTGATCAACAAGGATGACATCACCCAGATCATGGAACGTTGAGACGCACGACGAACAGGGCTGCCCGCGGGCAGCCCTTTTTGTTTCAGCCCGTCAGCTCCCCCACCTGGCGGTTCACCTGACCGGCGAACAGCTGATGGAAGCGGGAGCCCGGATTGGCCAACAGGCTGACCGGCGAGCCCTGCTCCACCACGGTACCTGCCTCCATCACCACGACTTTGTCCACCGACAGCAGCGGCTCCAGATGGTGGGCGATCACCAGGTAGCTGGCCTCGGGCCGGTAGCGATAAAGTAACTCCGCCATCTTGCGCATGCCGCCGTGACTAAGATCCGAGGTGGCCTCGTCCAGCACGATGAGCGGGCGGTGCGACAGCAGAATGCGGGCGATGACCAGCAACTGGGTCTCGCCGGCGGAGAGTTGCAGCCTGTCGAGATCTTCGTCCAGCCGGCCGGCGCAGCGTTCGGCCAGGCCGACCCGGGCCAGCGCCTGTTCCAGCGCGGCGTCGCTCTGCTCGCTCAGGGGGGAGAGATTCGCACGCAGGGTGCCGAAGAAGGTGAGGGGGATCTGGGAGACGGTGTCATAGAGTGCGCGCACTGCCTCCGGCGCCAGGGCAGAGAGCGGCTGATCGCCGTAGTAGATCTCCCCCTGGGATACCGGATACATGGCCTGCAGCACCCCGAGCAGGGAGCTCTTGCCCGCCCCTGTGCGGCCACAGACACCCACCTTCTCGCCGGGGGCCAGCTCGAAGTTGACCCTGTGCAGGGCCCACTGGCTGGCACCCGGGTAGCGCAGTCCCAGGTTGTCGAAACGCACCGCCGGATGGGGCGTGGCGAGGGCCTCTCCCTCCTGACGCTCGCTCTCTATCTCGCTGTATTCACGCACCCGCTCCACTGCGTTCATCACCTGTTCCACCTCGGCGAAGGTACGGATCAGGGAGTTGAGCATGGCCGAGGCGGTGAAGGCGTAGGTGATGGCCACGGCCCCCAGCAGCGGGCTGTTGCCAAAGGCCACCATCAGTGCCACTGCCCCCACCAGGGCGGCGGAGAGCAGGGTCTGGTGCATGCCGAGCCAGCGGTTGATGGAGGTGGTGGTGTACCAGCTGCGCAGGTTGTTGTCATAGTGATGCAGCACCTGATCCAGGGCGAAGCGTTCGGCCCCGGCCAGACGCAGGGCGGGGGCACCGCGAATGGTCTCGCTGATGCTGATGTAGAGCGGGGAACGCAGCACCGAGGACTGGCGCCGCAGCTTGAGCTGCACTGCCCGGTAGCGCCGTTGCAGCACGTAGAGCGCCCAGCCCACCAGGGGGGCGATGAGCAGCAGCAGGGGAATGTTGATGCCGATGACCACCACCTGCAGCAGCACAGAGACCAGCATGCCGAACAGCCCCATCAGCATGGACAGCAGCACCTCCTGGGCCTCCCCGAGATCCCGGTCGAAGCGGTTGAGGATGCGCCCCTGGGGCACCTTGTCGAAGAAGGCCATGGGGGCGCGGCTGATGCGACCCAGCATGCCGTCGAACAGGGTCCAGGCCAGCTTGAGGCCGAGTTTGTAGTTGATGACCCGCACCACCATGATGCAGACGAGGGAGCCCGCCCCCAACAGCACATAGATGCCGAGCAGGGTGCCCACATCGCTCACCTCGGCCTTGCCGCCGAGCCAGAGATCCGAGGCGATGCGCAGCCCCTCCTGACCCAGGGTGAGCAGCAGGGCGATCAGGATGGCGCCGGGGGCGGCCAGGCGCTGCCACATGAAGCCGAACAGCCCCCAGTCCACCTTGCCTTCCACCACTTTTTCTTCGCTGAACTGCTCCGCCTCCTGAGGCGCCACCATGGGGGTGGGGAGCGGATGCTGGATAAGATCCGCCAACTGGCGGGCGTCGAGCTCCACCAGCCGGCCCTGCTCGATACGGATCACTCGATCGCAGTGGGCAAGCACATCCGGATCGTGGCTCACCAGCAGCCGGGTCGGTCCCGGTTTGAAGGCGAGCCCCTGCTCCAGCACCTGGGCCGAGACGATAGGGTCCAGTGCAGACAGGGGGTTGTCCAGCAGCAGGATGTCGGCCTCTGCATAGAGGGCGCGGGCCAGAGCGACCCGCTGTTGCTGACCGCCGGAGAGGCGGGTGCCGAGCTCACCCACCAGGGTCCGATCCCCGTGGCTCAGCAGTCCCAGATCCGTGGTGAGGGCGCAGGCACCGAGCACCCAGTGGTAGCGCTCCTCGTGCCAGGGTTGGCCGAACAGAATGTTGTTGCGGATGCTGTCGTTCATCAGCCAGGGTTTGTGGCCCAGATGCGCCACCCGGCCGTTGCGGTGGATGCTCCCCTCGAAGTCGTTGTCAAAACCGGCGACCAGGTGCAGCAGGCAGCTCTTGCCCGCGCCGGTCGCCCCGGTGATCCCCACCAGCTCCCCCGGCTGGATGCTGAGGCTGACGTCCTGCAACACCATTTTTTGCTGGTGCAGGGCGGTGACGCGGTCTAGCCGCAGGCTGCCTGCCGGCAGGCTGGGGTCGGTGAGATCCCGATGCTGCTCCGGGCCATTCAAGAACTCGCACAGCCGGTTGAAGCCCGTATTGAAGTTGATCAGGGTGCGGATGAGGTAGGGCAGCCGCATCATGGGGATCCGCAGCACCGCGAACAGGGCTATGGTGGTGAACACCTGGGGCAGGGTCAGGCTCTGGCCCGAGGCCAGATAGGTGGTGAAGGTGGCGAGCGTCACCAGCAGCGGAGTGCTCATCATCAGGAAGCTGTTGATGGCATCGAGCTTGAGCACCCGGCCGAGCACAACGAGTTCCTGTTGACGCTTGGTGTTGGCCGCCCGGGTGAAGAAGGTGCCGAGACCGTTCTGGCGCACCAGCCGCAGCTTCTTGATGTACTCCGCCAGTATGCCGTTGCGCTCGTCCTGCTGGCGCTTGAGTTGCTGCTCCTGCTGGTTCATGCGGCGCACCACCCGGGTGGAGAGGAGCAGCAGCAGGGTGAGCACCACAAAGCCCACCAGGCCGGCGCTGCCCACCTGCCATACCAGCAGGGCTATGGTGCCCGCCAGCTGCAGTGCCATGGTGAGCGGCATGGCGGGATCCGCCAATATCCAGGTAATGTCCCACACGTCCCGGTTGATGAGGTTCTGTACCCGGCCACCGGCCCTGTCATCGAAGCTCTTGCCGCCGAGTTTCATCACCTTGGCGAGCAGGGACTCGGCCAGCAGGCGGCGAATGGGGACGTGCATCTTGAGCGCCAGCTGCAGGGAGTGCTCCGCCAGCATGCCGGCGGCGAGCACCGAGGCAAACAGGGCGAAGGCCAGCAACAGCTTGTGGCCGGTGCTGGCCCCGGTGCCGAGCTGGGTCATGCTGTGGTTGAGCAGCCAGGGGCTGGCCAGGGTGGCCAGCATGCCGATCAGCTGCAACAGGGTGAGCAGGCCGATGCGGCGGCGGTAGTGGCGCCAGATAAAGGCCATGATGGGCCAAGGGCGCACCGGCGCAGCGGCGGTGAGCGCGAGGAAGGCATCGGCCCGCGCGTCGCGCCTGTCTTCCGGCAGCAGGGGGTAGAGATCGTCGAGACCGACCTGGGGCTCGGTCAGCCCCTTGCGTTGCAGCGGGCCCGTCCAGTGATAGAAGAGGCGGCTCAGCCAGCCGGCCGAGATTTCCGGATGATCCAAAGGGTGTCCTTGTTGTTTTGTGTTGCTTCCGACAGGGCGGGGCGGCTCATGGGCCGCCCTCGATATTCTTGTTATGGCGGGCGCGCCGCCCGAGCGGGATCAGCAGTCCCGGTTCAAGCGGATGAGCCGGTCCAGGATCTGCTCGCCGTCGACTCTCAGGCCGTTGTGCTCGTACTCGTTGGTGATCCAGGCGCGGCTGTTGCCAAGGCCCTTGAGGGTATCGCGGCTGTAGTCGAACTCCACGTACATGTCCTCGGCATAGACGGCGCAGGCCACCGGCACCGGGTTCTTAGCCAGCTGAGCCGGGTTGTAGAGGGTGCCCCAATCGGCCTTTTTGGCCAGTAGATGAGCGGCCTCCTTGAGTGGTATCAGCTCGCGGAACTGCTCGAACATCCAGGGGAAGATCATCTCGCCGGTGAAGGCAAAATCCTTGCCCGGCGCCCAGGCCAGGGCCGGATACTCGCCCCTGACCCGCTCGGCCGCCCAGTTGCTTGCGCTCCCCTCGCAATAGATGGACTCGTGCAAAATGGCGAACACAGGATTGGTGTTGAACGGCTGCATGGCCTGCACCTTGTAGAGGAAGGCGGGGTTGATTTCCTCGCCGATGAAGGCGTCCTCCAGCAAGTAGTAGAGCTCCTCGAAGGCGCCGCTGGCGCCGAGATCCAGCCCCTGCTGCTGCAACTGCTCCACCGTCAGGCGCTGGCCGTTCGGCAGGCGGACGTCGTGGCGGTGCAGGTGGGTCGCCAGCCGGTTGGCGATGGCCTGGGCATGGGGGAAGCGGGCGAAGAAGGCGCGGTTCTTGTCCGCCACCCGTTGATAGGTGGCGCGGTAGACCTCGTCCGCGCTGCGACCTATGGGGGCCACGCCGCCGGTGAGGTAGACCTCGTGCAGGCTGCCTGGGAACAGGGAGAGATAGGTGAGGCTGCAAAAGCCGCCGAAGCTCTGGCCAAGCAGGCTCCAGGGCCGGTCCGGGCTCAGGGTCTCGCGAATGTATTCGGCGTCCCGCACTATGCTGTCGGCGCGAAAATGGCCGAGGTAGCCGGCCTGCTCAACCGGGGTGAGCCCGGCCAGTGCCTCGGCGTTGATGGGGGTGGAGTGGCCAGTGCCGCGCTGATCGAGCAGCAGCACCCTAAACTCCTGCAGGGCCCGCTTGATCCAGCCGCCGCTTGCGGTCGGGCGCGGGGCGCCAAAGCCCGGCCCCCCCTGCAGATAGAGCAGCCAGGGCAGCTCATCGTTCAGCTTGTCTTGGCGACAGAGAGTGCGGCCAAACAGGGTAATACTCTTCTCGTCATCCGGTCGCTGGTGGTCGAGGGGCACGGTGAAGAAGTGTGGCTCGCAATGGATGCCATCCAGCACGTAGTGCAAGGGGCTGCTCATCTGGGGTCTCCCTGAGGTCGGAAATCGTCGGCCTCATCATAGCCCTGGCTCGCAGAAGGGTCACGCCGGTTTTCCCGATAATGAGCGGCCGATGACGAGAGACTCTCTTGTGTACCTGGCCGGTTTATGGTTGCGGACCGATTGACCTTGAGCTGAACCGGGATCAAGATGCCCTTCTGCCGAGAAGGGCAGGGGAGCGGACACAACAGGACGAGGTGGGCTCGATGAAGCCGCGATGGACAAGGTTCAGAGAGAGAAGAAAAGAGACGGATCCTGAGGGCGTGCTGCAGGCGGGGTTGCTGGTATTCAGCGCTACCTGCGGGGCAACCCTGTTGCTGGCAGCCTGTAACGGCGGATAGCAGGCATGGAAGGCCCATCCGACAGGGTGGGCCTCTTCATTTGTCTCCCTTTTCCGGCAGGGGTGGACCGGCCTGGAGCCCTTTGCTGGCGCGGGTTTGCGGTAGTCTGATACCTGCTGCTATGGTCAATTTACGACGGGATCCACAGAGGGAGGCGATCATGAATAGTCGTGAAAGGGTACTGGCTCATTTGGCCACAGATCACCGGGTTGCAGGATTGACCGCTGGCGAGGCTCTGGCCGGTATCAGCCACTCGATGAGTTCGCTCCTGCTGCAACAAGATCAGCACTTCTTCCGCTCTCATGCCGATGATCCTTGTCACGAGGTCGCCCGGGCATGTTCTGCCGGTCATGTCTGGCACGGTGACGAGAATCGCTATTAGGGGATGACACTTCGGGAAGAGGAGATGCAGAAAGGCCCGCTCAGATGAGCGGGCCTTTCGAATTTGGCTCCTCCTGCTGGACTTGAACCAGCGACATACGGATTAACAGTCCGCCGTTCTACCGACTGAACTAAGGAGGAATTATTGGTGCCCAGAGACGGAATCGAACCGCCGACACGGGGATTTTCAATCCCCTGCTCTACCGACTGAGCTATCTGGGCAACGGCGCGCATTAAACCCTTTCTGCACTGGGGTGTCAACCTTGACGCTCCAGTTTCTGGCATGTTTTTGCATAGGGTGAACCAAGTGGCGAGATAGTGTGCGAGGAGCTCCTGACCCAACACCGGGATCCGGTTGTCGGTAGGTTCTGCTATCAAGGATTTTTCCCTTTATAGAATTACCTTTTCGCTCTCTCACCGATCCCGAGCTTCCAACAAGTCAGCCCATTTTTTGTCAAAAAACTGATGAACTAACGTGCATGTTTTTTGTGCGCTGAAAAGTTACCAGAAATTGACCAGACAGGGTTTGGTGCGTCGATACCGAAGGACCTCCGGTCGTCAGCTCCTCAGCGCCCCTGTGAAGAAGAGAATTGATGGTGTTTCGGCGGGTGAACTCAAATTTATTGCGACCTACATCACAAAAGTAAATCTTGGTCACACCCCCGCAAAAGGACTCAATCGACAAGTTTTTTTATGTAGGCAAATCACGATCCCCCCAGCAAATCAGGAGAGTTTGTCACGAGATACAGAAAGTCGGTCTCCAGTGCGGGATCTGAACTTTGCCACTGAATCGCCTTCATATGACTGCCTTTAGAATCCTCAGCCACGAAAAATTCATTAAATATCAATATCATGGGTGCGTTTGACGCTGTTGTAATTTGAGGGGGGATATGAAAAAACCTGCTAGTCACCGTCATCCCGACGGTTATGGTTAGAGAGGTAGTTGTGAGCAGCGAAGTGTCAACGCCAACTGCTAAAAGTAGGCCGGAGTCACGTGGAAAACACGGCTCCAAACAAAAAGAGGTGAAAGACGAGTACGTCCCTTGGCTCTCATGGATCACATGTCCATCTGGTACCAGGGGCGGCTACTTCAATGTGCAGAGAAACAATAAGCGTCATCGGTTTATTATCGCGAATACTAATGAGGCTAGCCTCAAAGTGATACGCGATAGAGCACGTAAACTGATGGCGGAGCTCATTACAGATCCTGATGGATTCAATCAAACCTATCGCGCTAGTTTATCGGTAGAACGCTTCATTTATGATGATTACCTACCCGCAGTGCAGGAAACTCATCTTTCTATCAGGACTATTAAGTCCCGTGTGAAACCTATCGTGGAAGCTTTAGGGCACAAGCCACTGAACCGCGTCACCCGTGATGACATCGAGCGCTTTCAAGCGGAGCAAGCTAAAACCAAATCTGTTGCTACGGTGAATCGCTACGTCGCTCAGATCAAGGCCATAGCGACCTTCGCAGTGGAGCGCGGCATTCTCAAATCATCGCCTGCAGCAGGCATACGCGCTAAATACGAACCTGTCCTGCCTCCCAAGGGCTTACCCGATGAGGCAGTCAATAAGCTGGTCGCTCGCTTGATGGAAGACATTGACGAAGAAAAGGCTCGTCTGTTGCTCTTCCTGTTCGCAACGGGCTCCCGGATGGGAGAAGCTAGAGCTCTAAAGCTGCAGGATTGCGATCTCAATCGACAAATAGCGTACCTACCTACCAGTAAGTCTGGTCGGGAAAGGCTAATACCGCTTAATCAATTCGCGCTGGAGTTAATTCGACTTCAACTCCAGCGCCATGGCACGACTGGTCTGCTGTTTCGAGGCCAGGACGGTGTCTCTCAAATTTCAGAACCACGTCGGTATTGGTACCGAGTCTGCAATGATTGTGGGCTAACAGAGGTACGCATCCACGATGCCCGTCATACCGTCGCGACTTCACTGCTGAACAAGGGCTGTTCGCTCGATGTATTGCAGAAAGTCCTAGGCCACAGCTCTCCTCGGATGACCGAAAGGTACGCCCGCTACCACGATAAGACGCTGGTCAAGGCCGTCGACGCACTACACACCGTATGGGACCTGCCCAACCTCACCTGCTAACAAACTTTAGGAGATGGGGGAGGGAGACTCCCCCATTAAGAATTATGAGTCTTTCAAAAACAAATGATAACTGCAAACAGAAACGTTTCCGTTCTATTGAGGAGTCCCGTAATGGGTCTCTAGGAGCCCCCAATAGTGCTGGTCAGGGTGTATCGCCGACAGGTTCGGCATTAGGCCCCATTCAGGAGGCATCCGCGCCAGAATCAGTGCCTGTCTCTGCTATCGCCCCGGTAGTTCGGCCATCAGAGTCAGCTTTATTAGTGCCCAACGAACCCTATTGCAGCCATCAAAACTTAGCGCTGCAAGAACTGGCGCGTATCCATCAGTGGTCTCAAGAAGCGACCTATCTGGCATCCGAAGAGGGGCTAGCCCTTAATCAGGGGAAGGGCTCTTCTGAGCGTCCCATCAGGTCGGATGGTACTCATCTGTCGTATACCATTGATGAACTCCAAACATGGATGAAATCCAGTCTGTTACCCGAGCACTACGTTGTTAGCCCTGACCTGAAAGTGGTGAACCTTGAAGGAAGGAAGCCCGTTGAGCTGTTCGATACGTTAATCCTTCCGCTCAATTGCATTATTGATAATAACAATCAGTTCAAAGGGTTGGTGTTGGTCTGCATTGGCTATGATGGTAAGCCACATGTCTTTACAGTCCTGCTTGATGATGTCCTGCATGACTTGAAAAGGGTCAAGGTCCAGTTGGGTGAGCTACGTGTTGGGTATTATGGTCATGACGATCGGCAGCTTTCTCGGTTTATGAACCACTGCTCAAGATGGAACTCAATTGAGCCAATTTATCGCGTTGAGCAGGCTGGATTTATCTCTGGAAAGTTGATCTATATATCGCATGAGACCGTGCTACAGCGGAACATTGGAACCCCGGAAACCAAGCTCAGCTATCAAATCCGTAAAGCATTGCCGCAACTGAGAGCACAAGGCACCTTGCTGGAATGGCAAGAGCATGTGGCAGGGCCTGTCCGACAGCTCCCTAACATGATTTTTCCGATTTTGGCGATGCTTGGGAATGTATTGTTGAACCTCCTGAAGGAGGGGACGGTTATTGTTCACTTGCATGGGCTCAGCTCAGGCGGCAAGACGACTCGGGCGCAGATGGCACAGAGTGTCGTAGGACGAGCTACTGACCCAAGCAAAGATGGTGGGTCTGCTATCAGGAAGTGGCATGGCACGACGAATTGGCTGTTTGCTGTGGCAAAAAGTCACCACGGTATGGGGTTAGTACTGGATGAGCTTGGGTCACACAACAGCAAAAATTTCGACGGAACCATCTATGCCCTATCCAATGGGAAAACCAAAGGAAGGTGTGAAACGGGTGGGGATGAGAAGGAGGATCAAGACTCAGCCATCCTCTGTATTATATCCACTGGTGAACTCAGCACAGATGACTATCTGAGGAAAACGGGTGGCAGTGCCAATTCCGGTGTCTATGTGCGGATGCTCAACATCGAGGTTCACCCCGATGATGCGAAATTGCCCGACGAAACCCTGGCCCAAGCCAAAGCCCGGATTGACCAACTCAAAGCGGCCTGTGGTCAATACTACGGCACAGCCCTTCCGGCTTTGGCACAAGGGCTGTTGAACTTGCCGGAGGCCACTTCTTATGAGGCTTTGCAAGAGTTAGTTCGCAACCGGGTTCATGAGTGTGCCGAGCGCCTGATGCAGATGGTCAATGGCGCGATGGATTCACCTCTGGTTCGTCGTGGCCTGGATTTCTTCGCTATAACGCTGGCTACCGGCTTGTATGGTATCGAGCTGGGTGTGTTGCCCTATACCGAGAATGAGGTGGAGGCCGCCGTGCTTGAGGGTGCCAATCGCTGGGTTGCGTCCTTGGAGGAGCAACTGGATGACGTCACCCGAGCCGCTACCCAATTCAAGAATACGGTAGCGCTCCAACGACATAAAATTCACCTTGGCAAGCCAGCCGTTGTAACGAGGGAGCTCCTAGGCTTCATAGAAGGCGAACGGTGTTACATCTTTAAGGAGCAGTTCGACAAACTGGTTCCGAGCATGGGTGAAGCTGTTAAAGCATGGTTGTTCGATAACCAGTATCTTGAGAGGTATGCACCAGACCGCTATGTAAAAAAGATCAAAGTAGCGGGTGTGGATAGTGGCGTTTACTCGTTCTATTTGAATCGATTGTTTGGCAGTACTGGTGAGGTCGTCAGTAGCCATGCCGGAGAGAGTGACAGCCTGAAGGGGTCGCTGCCAAAATGCGAACCATCAAAGCGAATTTTTAGCCGATTCTCAAACAGCAAGGCGGGTAGCATCAGCGCCCCCCCCACATCGGAAACACCGGAGGAGACGACACACATCGAGCAGTTTTAAGAGTAAGGGGGGCCAGTGCGAACTGGCCCCTTTGCTTTTATGGGATCCGGTGGCAAAAGCAGGCAGCAAGGGGAGGAACGTTTTAGCAGGCCGAGAAGGCCAGGATGATCTTGTTGCGGAGGTTTGGAGGGCGGCGCAGCCAAAACGGCTCATTGGGTCGCTAAACCGCGATACGGGTGCCTCGCCATGCGGGGATTACCCCGGAATTGCTCACTGGTGTGATCTCAGCCGGTGCTGTCGAACGGTCCAAAAAAAAGCGGCCTGTAGAACTGGCCGCTTTGTCGTTACGAGCGTTTCGTGGCAGATATCGCTCACAGGAGTCAACTAATGATCAACTCATGTACAGGACCTTAAGCG
>NZ_CDBZ01000198.1:0-888 GCF_000819985.1 Aeromonas media
GGTGATCGTCGAGGGGGCGGGGGGCTGGTTCCTACCGCTGGATCACCAGCATCTGCTGTCTGACTGGGTAGCCCAGGAACGGCTGCCGGTGATCCTGGTGGTGGGGGCCAAGCTGGGTTGCCTCAATCATGCCCTGCTCACCTGCGCCGCCATCCGCCATCAGGGGCTGACCCTGGCCGGCTGGGTGGTCAATCGGGTGGATCCGCACATGAGTCGCTACCAGGAGAACCTGGCCACCTTGAAAGCCATGTTGCCGGCCCCATTTCTGGGGGAGATCCCCTTCGTAGATCAGCCGCTCGAGGCGGATCTGCGCGGGTGTCTCGACATCTCGCCCCTGGGCTGACCCCCTCACCAGCTTTGCTGGGCCTGACATTCAGCAAACATTCATCGAGTCTGTCTATGATCGGGGGCAGGTGTGGTATCAGGTCGATTGTGAATTGGCCCGAACCATGCATCCATATCTCACAAGGAGTCAATATGAAGCGAATTATGCTATTCCTGGTGACCAACCTGGCCGTCATGCTGGTGCTGGGGGTGGTACTCAATATCCTGTTCTCGGTTCTGGGGATCAACAAGTCCAGCATTTCCGGTCTGTTGGTGTTCTGTGCCGTGTTCGGTTTTGGGGGTTCCTTTATCTCCTTGCTGATGTCCAAGTGGATGGCCAAGCGCAGCTATGGCGTCCAGGTCATCGAGCAGCCCCGCAACGAGACCGAGCACTGGCTGGTGAGCACAGTCGCCCGTCAGGCCCGTGAGGCCGGTATCAAGATGCCGGAAGTGGGGATCTACGACTCCCCCGAGATGAACGCCTTCGCCACCGGCGCCCGTCGTGACGACTCCCTCGTCGCCGTGTCGTCCGGCCTGCTCTACAGCATGAGCCGCGACGAGGCG
>NZ_CDBZ01000198.1:927-124151 GCF_000819985.1 Aeromonas media
GTCGCCGTTGGCCACGTGGCCAACGGCGACATGGTGACCCTGACCCTGATCCAGGGGGTGGTGAACACCTTCGTGATGTTCTTCGCCCGTATCGTGGCCGGTGTCATCAGCAACTTCTTCAGCTCCAACAACGACGAGGAGAGCAGCAGCTCCGGTGGTTTTGCCTACATGATCACCGTCTTCGTGCTGGAAATGTTGTTCGGCGTGCTCGCCTCCATGATCGTCATGTGGTTCAGCCGTCAGCGTGAGTTCCGCGCCGACGCCGGTGCCGCCAAGCTGGCCGGTCGCGACAAGATGATAGCCGCCCTGCAGCGCCTTGCCCGCGGTGCCGAGCCGCAGATGGAAGGCACCATGATGGCCTTCGGCATCAACGGCAAGCGCTCCATGAGCGAGCTGTTCATGAGCCACCCGCCCATCGAACAGCGCATCGCCGCCCTGCGTGGCTGATTGCCGGATGGGATAAGAAAACGGCTGCCTCAGGGCAGCCGTTTTGCTTTGTGGTGGTGATGGCGGCAATCTATGGCGGCGCCATCCTCTTATTTGATCACCAGATCGGAGAGGGGCACGGCACAGCAGGTGAGGATCTTGCCCGCAGCCCGCTCGGCGGCTGTGATGGCCGGAGCATCTGGATGGTCTACCTCCCCTTCTAGCAGAGTCTGCTTGCAACTGCCGCAGATGCCGGCGCGGCAGCTCCAGGGCAGCTCCACCCCCTGCTTGTGGGCCTGATCCAGCACAGTGCCCTGATTGTTGCCAGCGAAGGTCTGTTCGCCGATGCGCAGTTGCACCGCCTTGTGGGGACGGGCCACCGAGAGGATGGCCCCGCCAAAGCTCTCCTGGCGGATGCGCTCGGCGACGACCCCCTGCTTCTGCAGCAGCCTGACCGCCTCGCTCATGAAGCCGTGGGGGCCGCACAGGAAGATCTCCCGCGCCAGCAGATCCCTGACCTGCTCGAGGTGCCCCTTGCCAAGGCGACCGCCCATGCCCTGCCAGTGGTCGTCAGGCTGACTCAGGATCAGGGTCAGTTGCATGCCAGCCTGACTCATGGCGTGCAGCTCGGCGGCGGCCGGAATGTCGGCCTCGCTGCGGCACAGGTGCATAAAGTGAACATTTCCCAGCTCCCCGCGCAGCGCCAGGGTGCGGGCAATGGACAGCATGGGGGTGACGCCTGAGCCCGCCGAGAGCAGCAGCAGCTTGCGCTCAAATCCCAAGTGAAACTCGCCGGCCGGGGGGGCGGCCAGCAGGTGATCGCCCACGCGCAGATCATGGTGAAGCCAGGGGGAGATACGGCCATCGGCCAGCTTCTTGACGCTGATGCCGTAGCGCTCTGGTCTCTCCGGGGTGGAGCTCAGAGTGTAGCGGCGCTGTTGCCGTTCCCCCTTGATGTCGAGGCTGATGGGCAGGTGCTGGCCCGGCAGATAGTCGGGCAGCGGCTCGCCGTCGGCGGCCTCGAACCAGAAGGTCTCCAGATCCCGCGCCAGCGGCTCGCGGGCGACGCAGACCAGCTCCCGCTTCTTCGGCGCCGCATTGGGGTAGACGGGGGGGCGGACGGTTTCCAGCACCTCGATTTCGCTCCCTGCCTCAATCCAGCCCTCGTTCAGCGCCACCAGATTCTGGCCGAAATAGACCTCTCCATCCTCGCCACGGCGGTAGCGGGTGAGGGTGGCGAGCGGCTCTTTCAGCGCGTTGAAGCGATCCGTGCCCGCCTCCACCGTGGTCATGATGCAGCGGCTGCACGGCTTGGCCACCAGAAACTCCACCTCGCCGATGCGGATCCGCTTCCAGCCATCCTCCTCGAAGGGGCGGGTGCCGCTTGCCACCAGATTGGTGCGAAACTGGCTCATCTGGTGCAGGGCATCGGATCTCAGGTTGAGATCATCCAGCGAACTCTGGCTTATCAGCAGCAGGGGATAACCGTCGGCAAAGCTGACCCGGGTGCCGGTCTTCTCCCGAAAGCGGTCAGAGGTTTCGCCGAGCCAGAGCAGGCGAACCGGCTCCCCCGCCACCCGGCTCAGCCACTCATCGGCCTGGGACTGGGTGTGCAGGGCATGGAAGCTGTCACCCCAGACGCCGGTGGCCTGGGGGGCGCGGCTGAAGTCGACCTCCTGCAGCCTGAGCTGTGCCAGCCCCGGGTAACGCAGTTGCAGGCCGCCCTCCACCGGGGTGGCCGTCACCAGTTGCAGCTGGGGATGGGTGCGGGCTGTGATGAAGCTGCCATCCGGCTTGACCACCATGTAGCGGCGATCCCCCAGTAGCCCCTCCTGGGTCACCAGGGCGCGGGTCAGCGGCATGCCCGCCGTCGATTTGATGGGGTAGAGATGTATGCTGGCGAGGCTGGGCATGTCCGGGTCCTTGTGCTGTGACGATTCCAGTGAAGAGGGCAAGATAACGATTCCTGCCCCGTGCGGCAATCCTCTCCTTTTCCCCCACCCCAACGGTGGGGGATCGCGACAGGGTTGCAGGCCCGAAGGCGTACGTGGTGTGACGGAGATCCGGTTGTGGGGACGATGCCCCATAAAGCGCAACATTTATTGATCCTGATCCACCATGTCGTACAAAAAACGGCCCATCATCGAGCCAGCTTCCAGTTTCTGACGCTTTCGCTTCTTCCCTCTCCGGCCACCGTCTGCCCAGGCTACACGGTATCAAGCGCCATCGGAGCGGGCCTGTTACCCAACAAGAAGAAAGCAATGTATGAGCAAACAACTGGATATGACCCCACAGCCGGATCTCTCCCAGAAAACGGGAACAGGCCCGGTCCGCACCCGGCTGCCCGTCTGGCAACCGGCCCTGCCACCTTGCAACCATGCCTGTCCGGCTGGCGAGAACATCCAGGCCTGGCTTGCCTTGGCCGAAGCGGGCCGCTTCGAGGCGGCCTGGCAAACCCTCATCGAAGATAACCCGCTGCCTGCGGTCCATGGCCGGGTCTGTTATCACCCCTGCGAGAGCGCCTGCAACCGCGGTCAGGTGGATGAATCCGTCTACATCCACGCCATCGAACGTTTCCTCGGCGACGAGGCACTGGTCCATGGCTGGCTGCCTGCACCGCCTGCCCCTGCCAGTGGCAAGAAGGTGCTGGTGATTGGCGCTGGCCCCTCCGGCCTCTCCTGCGCCTGGCACCTCAACCGGCTCGGCCATCAGGTGGAGATCCGCGAAGCGGGGCCACTGGCGGGCGGCATGCTGCGCTTTGGTATTCCCGCTTACCGCTTGCCCCGCGACGTGCTGGATCGGGAGGTGGCCCGCATCCTGGCCGCTGGTGTGACCCTCACCCTCAACCACAAGGTGGAAGACGTGCTCAAGGCGCGCGACGAGGGGGGCTTTGATGCCGTCTTCATGGCCATAGGTGCCCATCTGGCCAAGCGGGTCGATATTCCGGCCCGGGAGGCGGGCAAGATCCTCGATGCGGTGAGCTTCCTCGAGCAGGCCAGTCTGGCCGAAGAGCAGGGCTTGCCGCCACCCAAACTGGGGCGGCGGGTGGCTATCTACGGCGGCGGCAACACCGCCATGGATGCGGCCCGTACAGCCCGCCGCCTCGGGGTCGAGGAGGCGATGATCATCTACCGCCGCGACCGGGATCATATGCCGGCCCACGCCTTCGAAGCCGACGAGGCCGAGGAGGAGGGGATCAAGATCAACTGGCTGCGCAGCATCCGCCAGCTCGACAACACCAGCATCGAAGTGGAGGTGATGGCGCTGGATGCCGGGGGCAAGCCGGTGCCCACCGGTAAGTTTGAAACCCTCGAAGCGGACTCCCTGATCCTGGCGCTGGGTCAGGAGGTAGACCTCTCGGTGCTGGAGAGTATTCCCGGCGTGCGGGTCAACCAGGAGGGCGTGGTGCAGGTGGCGGGCAACCTGATGACGGATGTGCCGGGTCTGTTTGCGGGCGGCGACATGGTGCCCTCCGAGCGCACCGTCACCATAGCCACCGGCCACGGCAAGAAGGCGGCGCGCCATATGGATGCCTGGTTGCGCGGTCGCCACTACCACAAACCGCTCTCCTATCCATTGGTGGGGCCCGAGCAGTTGCAACTCTGGTTCCAGACCCACGCGCCCGCCAGCAGTCAGCCGGTCAAACCGGCGTGGGCGCGGGACGACTTTGGCGAGATCATCGGCGGGCTGGATGAGGTTGCCGCCCGCTACGAGGCGGCGCGCTGCTACTCCTGCGGCAACTGCTTCGAGTGCGACGGCTGCTATGGCAGCTGCCCCGAGCAGGCCATCGCCAAGCTGGGGTCGGGCAAGGGCTATCAGGTGGATGCCGAGCGCTGCACCGGCTGCGGTGCCTGTCACGATCAATGCCCTTGTCACGCCATCGAGCTGCGCCAACCGGAGGAGTCCCAATGAAACATGAACTGATCATGGTCGATGGCAACGAAGCCGCGGCCCGGGTGGCGTACCAGCTGAGTGAAGTGTGTGCCATCTATCCCATCACCCCGAGCTCGACCATGGCCGAACTGGCCGATGCCTGGGCGGATGAGAAGCAGACCAACCTCTGGGGCAACATCCCCACAGTGGTGGAGATGCAGAGTGAAGGGGGGGCGGCCGGTACGGTACACGGCGCCCTGCAGGCGGGGGCGCTCGCCACCACCTTCACCGCCAGTCAGGGGCTGATGTTGATGCTGCCCAACATGTACAAGATCGCCGGTGAATTGACCGCGGCGGTGTTCCATGTGGCGGCCCGCTCCTTGGCGGCGCAGGGGCTCTCGATCTTTGGCGACCATCAGGACGTGATGGCGGCGCGCAGCACCGGCTTTGCCATGCTCGCCTCCGGCTCTGTGCAGGAGGCGCAGGACTTGGCCTTGGTTGCCCACAGCGTCACCCTGCAGTGTCGGGTGCCCTTTATCCACTTCTTCGACGGCTTTCGCACCTCCCACGAGGTGAACAAGATCACGGCCCTGCATAGGGACGAGATCCGCGCCCTCATCGACAACGACTGGGTGCGGGCCCACAGGGCCCGGGCGCTCAACCCGGATCACCCCGTGATGCGCGGCACGGCCCAGAACCCCGATACCTACTTCCAGTCCCGCGAGAGCGTCAACCCCTTCTACGAGGCGGTGCCGGCCCGGGTGCAGCAGTGCATGGACAAGCTGGGATCCCTCACCGGCCGCCACTACCGGCTGGTGGAGTACCACGGCGCAACCGATGCCACCGACGTCATAGTGCTGATGGGATCGGGGGCGGCCACCGCCCGCACTACCGTGGATTGGCTCAACCGGCAGGATCGCAAGACCGGGGTCCTGGTCATTCGCCTCTATCGTCCCTTCCCGGTGCAGGCGCTGCTCGATGCCCTGCCCAGGAGTGTGCGTCGCATCGCCGTGCTGGATCGCACCAAGGAGCCGGGCGCGGGCGGCGAGCCGCTGCTGCTGGATGTACAGAGCGCCCTGATTGACGGCTTGCAGCGTGGCCTTCTCAAGCGGCTGCCCTGGCTCAGTGGCGGTCGCTATGGCCTCTCTTCCAAAGAGTTCACCCCCGCCATGTGCGCGGCGGTATTCGAGGAGCTGGCATCCGATGCACCGCGTCCGCGCTTTACCGTGGGGATTGTCGATGACGTCTCGGGCCTCAGTCTGGCCTGGCACCCCATCGGCGATCTGGAGCCTCCTAGCCGGGTGCGGGCACTCTTCTTTGGCCTGGGTGCCGATGGTACGGTCGGCGCCAACAAGAACAGCATCAAGATCATCGGCGAGCTGGAGGGCTTCCACGCCCAGGGCTACTTCGTCTACGACTCCAAGAAGTCGGGCTCGCGCACCGTCTCCCACCTGCGTTTTGGCCCCGAGCCCATAGACGCGCCCTGGCTTATCGAGCAGGCGAGCTTTATCGGCTGCCACCAGTGGGGCTTTGTCGAATCAGTGGACCTGCTGGAGCACGCTGCAGAAGGGGCGACCCTGCTGTTCAATGCCCCCTATGAGGCTGACAAGGTGTGGGGCCGGCTGCCCGAGCGGCTGCGTGCCCGCATCCGCGCCCTCAATATCCAGCTCTACTGCATCGACGGGGATCGGGTGGCCGAGCAGAACGGCATGGGTAATCGCATCAACACCATAATGCAGACCTGCTTCTTCGCCCTGGCCGGGGTCTTGCCGCGGGACGAGGCGATTGCGCTGATCAAGGAGAGCATAGAGAAGAGCTATGCCCGCAAGGGGTCCGAAGTGGTCGAGCGCAACTTCGCGGCGGTGGACGATACCCTGGCTCACCTCTGCAAGGTGGCGATCCCGGCCGGTGATGAGCAGATCAGCGACTATCCGCTGCCACTGGCACCGGGTGGCAGCGAGTTCGTCCAGCGGGTCACAGGCGAGATGCTGGCAGGGCGCGGCGATCTCATTCCCGTCTCCATGTTGCCGGTGGACGGCACTTACCCCACAGCCACCAGCCGCTTCGAGAAGCGGGATATCGCCCGCGAGATCCCTATCTGGCACTCCGATATCTGCATCCAGTGCGGCAACTGCGTCTTTGTCTGCCCCCACGCGGCGCTGCGAGCCAAGTTCTACCATCAGGACTGGCTGGCAAATGCCCCCGAGGCTGCCCAGTCGGTGCCCGTCACCGCCAGGGGTTTCCCCGACAGCCGCTACACCCTGCAACACTATCCGGAAGATTGCACCGGCTGCGGCCAGTGCGTGCAGGCTTGTCCGGTGCGGGCCGGGGCTGATGCAAGCCATCAAGGCGAGAGTGCAGAAGGAGAAAGTCATGAAGGCGACCGTGCCATCACCATGATGGACAAGGCGCCGCACCTCGCTGGCCAGAAACAGGCGCTGCGCTGGTTCGAGAGCCTGCCCTGGCCTGCCCGCGAGCGGGTGGATTTCTCCACGGTGCGCGGTGCCCAATTCCTGGAACCCCTGTTCGAGTTCTCCGGCGCTTGCGCCGGTTGTGGCGAGACCCCTTACCTCAAGCTGCTGACCCAGCTGTTTGGCGATCGCATGCTGGTGGCCAACGCCACCGGCTGCTCCTCCATCTACGGCGGCAACCTGCCGACCACGCCGTGGGCCAAGAACTCGGAAGGGAAGGGGCCTGCCTGGTCCAACTCCCTGTTCGAGGACAACGCCGAGTTCGGCTTTGGTTTTCGTCTCACCGCCGATCAGCATCATGGTCAGGCGGTGGCCGCCCTCAAGGCGATGAAGGGGGAGCTGGGGGAGGCGCTGGTCGAGTCGCTTATCAACGCCCCGCAGCGGCTGGAGTCGGAGATCCGAGCGCAACGCAATCGGGTCGCGCAGATGCGGGAGCGGCTGGAAGAGGTGAAATCCGGCAAGGCCCGCGAGCTGCTCTCCTTGATTGATCAGCTGGTGCGCCGCTCGGTCTGGATCGTCGGCGGCGACGGCTGGGCCTATGACATAGGCTCGGCGGGGCTCGATCACGTGCTCGCCTCCGGGCGCGATGTGAACGTGCTGGTGATGGATACCGAGGTCTACTCCAACACCGGCGGCCAGATGTCGAAATCGACGCCGCTCGGTGCCGTCGCCAAGTTCGCGGCGGGAGGCAAGACGCTGGCCAAGAAGGATGTGGCCTTGCAGGCCATCTCCTACGGCAACGTCTATGTGGCCCGCATCGCCTTTGGTGCCAATCCGCAGCAAACGCTGCAGGCCTTGCGGGAAGCCGAAGCCTACCCAGGCCCGTCGCTTATCATCGCCTACAGCCACTGCATCGCCCACGGCATCGACATGGAGCAGGGGTTGGCCCAACAGAAGCGGGCGGTGGATTCGGGCCATTGGCCACTGATGCGCTACAACCCTGTATTGCGCAGTTTGGGGCAGAACCCCTTCAGCCTCGACAGCCTGCGTCCCTCTATTCCCCTCGCCGAGTACAGGGCGGAGGAGAACCGCTACCGGGTACTGGCCCAGAGCCATCCACAGGAGGCAGAACGGCTGATGCAGGTGGCGCAGCAGGTGGTCTGGCAGAGATGGGCCACCTACGAGGAGATGGCCACCCGCGAGGCCAGTCAGTTCCATCCGCCGGTGTGAGTATGGGGTGAATCGATAAAGAGAAGCGGGCCAATTGGGCCGCTTCTCTTTATCGGGAGATCAGGAGTGAGGTTATATCTATCAATACCACTGCAGGGTTAGGGCACGAGTAGAACGTTATTAACTTCATGGTGGTATGTGTAGTTGGAGGGAATTTAGGTATATATTAGCAGTATGTTTTCACAGAGTGCGTGACGGTCTAATTAATAACTAAGAGTTACAGGGGTTCAGCATTTTTAGTTAACAGCATAGTAACTATAACAGTTGTTTTTATAAATAAATTGTTTTGGCTGCAGCGGTGGCAAACAGTTTAAATGGTATAGCAAAGTCGTTGATATAAAATGTGAGGTAGTGCAGGATATATGGAGTTTAATCCATCAAGACCGAAAGGTATTGCATTGATTTTTTACATGACAAATAAATAAAGGAGGGGTAATGGAAGAGTCTGCAACCGATAATAGAGGCTACGTTTATATACTGGAGGTGAAAGACATAGACCTCCCTGTATGCAAAATTGGCATGACAACAAGAACACCACATGACAGATGTAATGAGATAAATAACAGTTCAACAGGTGATTTTATTTGGTCAGTGGCTCATTACATAGCCGTAGATAACTGCAGAAAACTAGAGTCTCTAGTCCACTCGAAATTGGCTCCGCTACGTCAAAAAGGACGAGAGTTTTTTAATATAAATGCTGATGATGCAAATGCCGCAATAATATCCATTCTTGATAATCAAAAAGAAATAAAAAAACTAAACACTGAACTAATAGTTGCCAACAAAACATCAAAAAAGTTAAATTATAAGAGAAAGCCACGACAGCATTCTTTTAAACGTATTGATTCAGCGTATGCAGAATTACTTCAGATATTTACCGAATGTCTCAATGTAAAAGGCCGGCCTTTTGGACAGTTGAACAAACCACTCTTTGGTATGAGTGATGGGAACAGAGGGGTGCAGTGGAATATTTCAGTAAATACGGAGAAAAGTGAAATAAGGCTTGGCGTCAACCTAGAGGGAAGTGAAAAGACAGGGAAGTGGTTAATTTCTTCATTTATTTTGAACAATCCAAACATAGAAATATTGAAATCAAAAATCGCTAATCCAAAAAGTTTAGAACTTATTTTTTCACGCGATGCATGGCAAGGCCCCTCGAGGCTAAGCATTAAAGAGAAATTTATTGGTGGTCGTGAATACTCACTGTCAGATCTTAATAAAGAAATATGGATGGAGATTTTAGAAGAAGCATTGACTTGTCTTGATGAAAATAAAGGTTTTCGTGGTAGAAAAAGAAATCAACTTGTCACACTAGAGTCAGATGGTAGAAAATTGATAAAAGATATTTCCCCACACCTAACAATATGGACTATTTTAAGCATTGAGGGGGATGTTGAAGAGAATATCAAAAGTAAAATTTCAGAACTACAGCCAGTGTACGATTGGGTGGTGAAAGCAAGTCATGAAAAAATGTTTTAGAAAATCCTGAACAGGAGCGAACATACCTCTACGTTGACGGGTTTTTCCTATCGTACGTATTTATCAATACAGCCATCCAGATACTTTTTGCGCTTCAGTACCAGCATATGGTGTTGGCCGCAAGCGACCAATAAAAAGCCCGGCTTTAAGCCGGGCTGGGGGATAAGTTGCTTATCCGGGCAATTCGTCGAGGCGTCTAGTGTGGATGTTGTTTGAGGATGTCGTATATCTCCTCTTTCAGTTTAAGTTTTTGTTTTTTCAGATCCTTCACCTCGGAGCTGTAATCGCTGGCGTGATGTTTTTCCAGCTTCCTGATCTCCGCATCCAGGTCGTTGTGCAAGTCAAACTTCTTTTGGAAATGGACATCACTGCTCTTCAGTTTCGAGATGAGATCTCTGTACTCAGGGAACATGTAATGAAGCCTCCTTGGTGTCGTTTGATTGTGCCTTGACCTTCAAACTACCCCTTCCCCCGGGAGATAAATGTGATCCCGATCCAATTTGGGGCAACGGATTTGCTGCATCTGGCGGATGATTTTTAACTGATTGAATCACAAGCAGATAAGTGATTTATGGGGAGGACAGAGAGGAGGGAACTGGGATCCTGTTCACAGTTGTGACCTTTTGATGATGGCAGGCGTGCGCCAGGCGGGCAGCAAGAAGGGGCGCCGGGCCCCTTCTTCAAAAGCAGTGCCGTCTTTACTCTTTTTTCTTTTTCTTCTCGGGCAGGGGCTGACCGCCGCGGGCTATCACCTTGCCCACTTCGAAGCCTATCTGGGCCGCCAGCTCTTCCAGATCCGGGGACTTGGCCTCGTTGCCGATGGCGTACTGGTAGTTGGCTATGGTGATCTTCTCGGCCACCGGGGTGCCCGGCACTATGGGCTCACGCCAGCCCTGGCCAACATGGGCCACCAGGGTGCCGTTCATGATGAGCTCGCCGACTATCTCCTGGGTGGGGATGCCCTTGCCGTAGGTCAGGCCCTGGGGGTGTTTCTTGCCCACCAGGGGTTCGGTGCTTGCGGGCACCAGCTTGGTGCGGATCAGCCACTTGGGATCCTTGTGCTTGCCCACCGCCTTGCCGGTCTGGTACTCGTTGATCTTGATGGTCTTGATCATCTGGGCCATGAAGTCCTTGGTCAGGGCCTTCTGCGCCTCGCTGGTCTGGTCGATGACGATGGGGGCCACGTACCAGGTCTGGGGGGCTTGCGCCTTGGGGGCCGCCGGGGCGGTTTGTGCCATGGCGAGCGGGCTGAGCAGGATGGCCGCCAACAAGAGTCCGATTTTCTTCATTGTGATTCCGCTTATGTTTCGACAAGAATTTTGTTTTGCCAGCGACGACTGCGCCAGCGCCAGAACATGGCCAGACCGCGAACCCACTCGTCGCAGGCCAGCGCCAACCAGATGCCTACCAGGCCATAGCCCTGCATGATACCAAGGAAATAGGCCAGGGGAACGGCAATGCCCCACATGGAGACGAGCGCCATGTAGAGCGGGAAACGGGCATCCCCGGTGGCACGCAGGGCGTTGATCACCACCAGGTTGAAGGTGCGGCCGGGTTCGAGGATGAGGCTGATGAGGAAGAGCTGCGCCACCTGGGTGATGATGTCTGCATCGTCGGTGAACAGGCTGATGATGGCGCGTCCGTTCAGGGCCGCGGCTATGGCAATCAGGCTGGTGACGATGAGGCCGAGCTTGAGGCTCTTGATGAGTTGGCGATAGGCCTGCTCGAAGCGACGGGCCCCCGCCAGGTGGCCGATGATGATCTCGTTGCCAAGGCCGATGGAGAGGCCGAACAGCAGGATGAACAGGCAGATCTGGAAGAAGTAGGACTGGGTCGCCAGCGCCTTGTCGCCGAGCAGGCCGACGAAGGCGGTCACCACCATGAACTGCAGCATCCAGGAGAGGTTCTCCCCCGCCGCCGGCAGGCCTATGTGCAGCACCTTGTCCAGCATGACCTTGCTTGGCCGAAGGATCTCCGGCAGCCGCAGCCGTATGCCGGTCTTGCGCGCCACCAGCCACACCAGCAGCACCACGCCGACGATGCGCCCCACCACTGTGCTGATGGCGACCCCGGCGACCCCGAGCTGAGGCAGGCCGAACCAGCCATAGAGCAGCAGCAGGTTGCCGACGAAGGTGATGAGGTTGACGATCAGGGTCACGTACATGGCCTGACGGGTGTGACCATGGGCGCGCAGGGTGGCGGCCAGGCAGAGCGCCGCCGCCTCCGGCAACAGGCACAGCCCGATGATCTGCAGGTAAAGGGTGGCATCCCCCATCAGGTGAGCGGGCAGGTTCATCAGCGCCAGCATGGTGCTGGCACCAGCCATGGCCCCGACAGCGGCCACCAGCCCCACCAGCAGGTTGAAGCCGATGGCGGTGTGGATGACCACGCGTGCCTTCTCCCTATCCCCTGCCCCCAGATACTGGGTGATCACCACGCTGGTGCCTATGCTGACGAAGCTGAACAGGGTGATGGCGAGATCGAACACCTGGTTGCCGACCGCCAGTGCCGCCACCCCCTGATAGGAGACGTGGCCCACCATGAAGGTGTTGAGGGCCCCGGTCAGGAAGTGCAGGGCGAGATCGATGAACAGTGGCCAGGTCAGGGCGAACAGGGTGCCCGGGCCCGCGTGGGATTGAGTCTGCATGGGATGTCCAAATACTGGGGATGGCCCTCGTCAGCGCCATCTGGACGGGCATTTAACACCAAGCGGGTGCGGGGTGCAATCCTGCCCTGAGCAAAGAGGATGCTGGCCCGGCACCCTCTCGCAGTCTGGTGGCGCGCCGCCGTCAGACCGGGGTGGCGCCCGCTTCCTGCTCGCAGGGCCGGGTGAGGCGTGCCGAGTCCGGTAGCGTCTCATCCTGGGGCCAGCGGGAGAGCAGGGTATCAGTGGTGCTCTCCACTACCTCGTCATCCTTGAACACAGGCTCCCGGTAGCAGCGGGTCAGGCGCAGGGCCTGATACATGTCGGGACTGAGGATGACCCCCTCGTCCCCGATCCGGATCCCCGCCTGCTTGAGCCACTGGGTCATCTGGCCGTGGCGACCGGCCATCACCATGTGGATGCCGCGGCGCCTGAGCTCCTTGTGCAGCTCTCCCACCATGCTCATCACGCTGATGTCCTGGTGGGTGAAGCAGGCCACGGCATCCACGATGAGGCACTTGGGATTGTGGGGATCCTGCACCAGCAGCGCCAGCACCCGCCGCTTGAAGTAAGGGGCGTTGAAGTAGGTCAGCGGCGAGTTGAAGCGATAGACCAGGATGCCGGGGATGGCCTTGGCCTGCTCGTTGTCCCCCAGGGTGCGCACCACCCCTTCATCGTCCATGCCGAGCAACTGATCGGTGGGGCGCATCACGTTGCGCAGGAACTGGAACAGCCCCAGCAAGACCGCGAGGGTGATCCCCGGGATCACCCCCATGGTGAGCACGCTGATAAAGGTGATCAGCGCCAGCCAGAAGGCGGCGCGGTCCGAGTCGCGCAGGGCCCAGAGGCCGCGAAAATCGGTGAGCGACAGGGAGGCCATCACCAGCACCACCCCGAGGGCGGCGGTGGGAATGAATTGCAGCGGCGCCGTCAGGTAGAAGGTGATGAGAGCGATCACCGCCGCGGCTATGATGGAGACCAGCTGGCTCTTGCCGCCGTTGGCGTCGTTGACCGCGGTGCGTGAATCGGCGCCGCTGATGGCAAAGCCCTGGGAGACAGCAGAGGCCAGGTTTGCCATGCCAAGGGCCCGAAACTCCTTGTCCGCATCGATTTCGTAGCCGTTCTTGGCGGCGAAGCTGCGGGCGGTGAGCATCATGGAGACGAAGCTCACCATGGCGAGGTTGAGCGCCGGCAGCACCAGCTCGCGCATCAGGCCGGGGGGAAACTCCGGCATCTGGAAGGCGGGCAGGCCCGAGCCCACGGCACCCAGGGTGGCGATATCGAACTGGCCGAGATTGAGGGCCCACACCAGGGCCGCCGTCACCACCATGGCCACCATGGAGGAAGGCCAGGATGGCCTGTAGCGCTTGGCCAGCAGCAGGGTGAGCAGGGCGGTCAGACTCATGGCCAGGGTCGGCAGATGGGTCTGGGTAAGGTAGTCTGTGCCGTTCAGGATACGCTCGATGAGATAGCGCTCGCTGAAGGTGAAGCCGAAGATCTTGGAGAGCTGACCCACCATTATGGTGATGGCCACACCATTGAGCAGGCCCATCAGTATGGGGCGGGAGAGAAAGTCCGCCAGCACCCCCAGCTTGAAGCGGCTGGCGATCAGGCACCAGAAGCCGGTCATGGCGGTCATGGTCATCACCAGTTGCCACTGGCGGGTGGGATCCCCGGCGGCGAGTGGCGTCACCACGGCGGCAATGACGGCGCAGGTGGCGGCGTCCGGGCCGACGATGAGCTGGCGGGAGGTGCCAAAGAGGGCGTAGACCACCATGGGCAGTATGCAGGAGTAGAGGCCGACGATGGCGCCCACCCCGGCGAGCTCCGCATAGGCGATGGCCACGGGCAAGGCCACGGCCGCCACCGAGAGGCCAGCGCGAAGATCCGGCATCAGCCAGGCCCGCTGATATTGCAGCAGGGCGGCGAGGCCCGGCAGCCAGCGTTCGAGAGAGAAGAAGTCGCGCATTATTTAACCCATTGAGTTATAAACAGCTTTTCCTTAGTGTGCCCAAGGTTGCCGAAACATTGCAATCCGGTTATGGCCAGTTCACCACCAGATCAGGCCAGATGCGCTGCCACTGTTTGTCCCTGATCCTGTCGATGAAGATCCGGCTCTCCTGCCGGCAGCGCGGATTGGCACTCACCTGCAGCGACCAGTTGTGGCCAAAGCCATGGGGCGCCAGCCACTCGAACTCATCGTTGGCCAGCAGCCTGACCCCGATGCAGGTGGGGACCTCCACCCAGTGACTGAGCGCTTCCAGCGAGCTGGCGAAGGGGGGCACCTGCTGGCGCACATGCATGCGCGCCTGGTTGCGCACCTCCCAGCGTTGATCAGGCAAGCGAATTCTGAGCCGGGTTTCGTACTCCCGTTCGTCCGCACCTTCCGGGTCGCTGGGATCCATATAGATAAGATCTATGTCGTTGAGGGGAGTGGGCTCGGCTTTCTGGTGCAGGTGATCCCAGATGAGGTTGCGCACAAAGCCCGCCCCCAGCGCCCAGTCCGGCAGGGCCAGCTCCCGCGCAGCCCAGAGGCAGGCCATGCGCAGGGGATCGGTCCGCAGCAGGGCCTCGGTGCGGGCTTGCAGCTGTGCCTCTCGGGCCGCTTGTGCCTCAACCCCCATGACGGCGCAGCCAGACGTCTATGTAGCTGCAGCTCGGCACTATGGTGAGCCCCTCTGCTCGGGCCCAGTCGTAGAAGCTGCGCGCCAGTTTGTCGGCAATGCCCTGTCCCCTCAGCTCGGACGGCACCTGGGTGCTGCAGGCATCGACAGTGCCCGCATCCAGCCAGCGGTAGCTGAGGCGAGAGGTCTTGCCGTCCACCACGCAGATGAACTGCTGCTGGTCGGCCTGATGAAGAATGTCGCTCATGGAGGCTCCTCAAAGGGTGGGGAAGGGGTATCAGAGCATGCTGGCCGGACTTTGCCAACAGTGCTCTTTGCGGGCCGAGGAGGCTCGCTTACACTGACCGGCCTGCGAGTGGCTCGTCAGGCAAGGTATAGAACAGTTAGCAGAGGATGGATCCCGTTATGGCCTTCGCCACCCTGGAAGATCTGATTGGCAATACCCCGTTGCTGCGCCTGCGCCGCATCAGCCCCTATCCCGACGTGACCCTGCTGGTGAAGCTGGAGGGCAACAACCCCGCCGGCTCGGTCAAGGACAGGCCGGCCCTGAACCTCATCCGGGCGGCGGAGGCAAGTGGTCACTTAGTGCCAGGCGCGCGGCTTATCGAGGCCACCTCGGGCAATACCGGCATCGCGCTGGCCATGGTGGCGGCGGCCCGGGGGTACAGGATGCGCCTCATCATGCCCAGCAACATGAGCCAGGAGCGGCGCGATGCTATGCAGGCCTACGGCGCCGAGCTGGTGCTGGTGGAAAACGGCATGGAAGAAGCGCGGGATCTGGCGCTGGCCATGCAGGACCGCGGCGAGGGGCTGGTGCTCGATCAGTTCAACAACCCGGCCAACCCGGATGCCCACTACCTCTCCACCGGCCCGGAGATCTGGCGCCAGAGCGAGGGGGCAATCACTCACTTCGTCTCGGCCATGGGCACCACGGGCACCATCATGGGGGTCTCCCGCTACCTCAAGGAGCAGAACCCGGCGGTAGAGGTGATAGGCCTGCAACCGGCAGAGGGGAGCCAGATCCCGGGCATTCGGCGCTGGCCAGAGGCCTATATGCCCGCCATCTTCGAGCCACAAAGGGTCGATCGGGTGCTGGATGTGACCCAGGAAGAGGCGCTCACCACCATGCGCCGGCTGGCGCGGGAAGAGGGGATCTGCTGCGGGGTCAGCTCGGGGGGCGCCGTGGCCGGCGCCCTGCGGGTAGCGGCCGAGCTCAGGCAGGGAGTGGTGGTGGCCATCATCTGCGATCGGGGGGATCGCTATCTCTCCACCGGTGTCTTCACTCCGCCCATCTGATCCTGCGCTTCCCGGCCCCTCGCGGGCCTTCTCCTGGGGTCATTCCCATACCTGCTCCAGCAGCGCCAGCAGCTGTTCTCTGTCCGCATCCTTGCGGTTGTAGAGCAGGGCGCCGTCGTTGATGGCGAGATCCCGGATCTCCTTGAGCACGGCTCTGTCCGTCACCCCGGCTTCCGCCAGGGTGCGCGGCAACCGCACCGCCTGCCAGAGACTGTCGCGCAGGGCGCAGAGTGCATCCAGGGCCGCCTGGGGGCGCAGTGCCTGTGGGGTGGCCGCGAAGCGCTCCGGCCCCGCCAGCGGCAGCAGCAGGCGGGCCAGCTCAGGGTCTATCTGCGGCCTGTTGTAGTCGAGCACCGCGGGCAGGAAGAGGTTCATGCACAGGCCGTGGGGCAGGTGGCAGCGGGCCCCCAGGCTGTGGCCGAGGGCGTGCACCAGCCCCACCATGGAGTTGGAAAACGCCATGCCCGCCAGGGTGGATCCCTCCGCCAGTTGCAGCCGCAGGTGCTTGTCTTCGGGGGCCTGCAACACCTTGGGCAGGGCATCGGCTATCTTCTCCACCGCCATCAGGGCCAGGGCGTCGCTGACCGGGTTCTTGGCATTGCCGATGAAGGCCTCGATGGCGTGAGTCATGGCGTCCATGGCGGTGGCGGCGGTGATGGGCAGCGGCAGCCCCCGGGTGAGGCGCGGGTCCAGCACCGCCAGCTGGGGCAGCAGGAAGGGGGAGGTGAAGGGCACCTTGCGCCCGCTCCCCTCGTCCCGGATCACTGCCACCAGGGTCACTTCCGATCCGGTGCCCGCCGTGGTGGGCACCGCCGCCAGCGGTTTGAGGTGGCGGGTCAGGCAACCGGCCCCCGCATGATCCAGCAGCCGCTCCCCGCCCAGGGTGACCAGGATGTTGACCGCCTTGGCGGTATCGATGACGGAGCCGCCCCCCAGGGCCACCAGGCTGTCACAACCCAGTTCCCGCCAGCGGGTGGCGATGCGCTCCACCACGGCGGTGGAGGAGTCGGCGGGGATCTCGTCCCAGATGGCGGCGACCGGCAGGCCCCCCTCCGCCAGCACATTGGCCAGCAGGGTGGCGAGCCCGCTGCCGCCGACCCCCTTGTCGGTCAGCAGCAGCGGACGGCGTGCCCCCAGTGCCATCAGCTCGTCCGGAAGCTGTTCCAGCGCCTGCTCCCCTGCCATCAATCTGACCGGACAGAAGAAATCGTAATAACGGCTCATGGTGTTCATCCTTCTTTTCAACCGGTCAGCAGACCCAGGTAGATGTGGCAGGCTCGCGTCAGCTTGTGGCGCGGGCTAGGGTAGTGGCGCAGCAGGGGCCGCGCAATGAAGGCAGGCAGGATCAGGGCTTGCAGCTGCTCCAGCGCCCGCACCAGATGCATGGCTGCACCGAGATCCCCCTCCACCAGCAGCCGGTTCTCGCAGAAGGCCTGATTGATGCCGAGGCGAAAGCTGAGGGCGCGAAAGGCGATGGCGGGGTGCTTGAAGCAGACCCGCAGAACATGGGGACTTGTTGCCCCAAGGGGCGCGGGGCCGCATCGCCAGCGCCCGGCCACCTGGTGCAGGGTCAGCCCATAAGGCAGCCCATGCACCTCCAGCCGGATGCGAAGCCCCTCCGGCAGCGGGGCGAGTTCGCGGCGCACCGCCTCGTCGACCCGGGCGGCGCGGCACAGGGTGCGGCCGATGACCCAGAGCAGACTCCCTATCCAGAGGCGCCGACCTGTGGCAAGCCAAGGATCAAGCGTCATGAAGGCCTCCTGCGATGGCGGACCAGAAGAGTGCGAAGGCGCTGGCCTGCCAGTGGGGGTCGTCCCCGAGCTCGGGCTGGTCAACAAAGAGGGAGGCACAGGCCAGAAACTGGCTCTGGCACACCTCCAGCATCAGGACGGGGGGCGCCCGCATCAGCTCGCCGCTGGCTTGACCCCGGGCAAGCAGGCGCGGCAGGAAGCGTAGTGTCTCCCCCAGGATCTGGCTGCGCAACGGCCGTGCCAGCAGGGGGGAGTGGAAGAAGCCCAGCACGAACTTGAGCTCATGGGGATGGGCCTGCATCCAGCTCATCGCCTGACACCAGTAGTGGCGCGCCTGCTCCCTGAGGGGCAGGGCCGGATCCGCTTCGCTGATGGCGGCGCCAAGGCGCAGCTTGACGTCCTGGTAGAGCTGCTGGATCAGCAGCTCCTTGCTGGGAAAGTGGTGGAACAGGGTGCCGTTGGCCACCCCTGCCGCCCGGGCGATGCGGGCGGTAGCGGCGCCTTGCAGGCCATCCTCGGCGCACAGGGCAAGGGCGGCATCCAGGATCTGGCGGCGTTTGTCTGTCATGGGATCGCTCATGCTGCCTCCTAGCGCAGGAACAGGGCCATCATCAGCCGCTGGTACCAGCGCAGATAAGGGGGGTGGATCAGGCTCCCCGTGCTGAAACGGCCGCGGCGCAGCACGGTTTTCGCCTTGGAGAAGGTGAGAAAGCCTTCATGGCCGTGGTAGTGCCCCATGCCGGAGGGGCCTATGCCGCCGAAGGGGGCGTCGTCCGCCGCCACCTGGAACAGACACTCGTTGATGGCCATGCCACCGGCGTGGGTCTCCCGGATGAAGCGGTGCTGCAGCGCCGGATCCAGGCTCATTAGATAGAGCGCCAGCGGGCGTGGCCGGGCCGCCACATAGGCAATGGCCTCCTCGATGCTGTCATAGGGCACCAGGGGCAGCAGGGGGCCGAAGATCTCCTGCTGCATCAGCTGGCAGTGGCCGGGCACCTCGGTCAGCAGGTGGGGCACCAGGCGGCGGGCGCCGTCATCCCGGGCTGGCGAGGCGCAAGGGTGCACCTGGGCACCCGCCTGCTTCGCCTCCGCCAGCCAAGCGGTGAGCCGCTCATACTGGGCCCCGTTGATGATGGAGCCGTAATCCGGGCTATCCAGCCCCTTGGGATAGAGGCGGCGAAAGTGTGCTTGATAGGCCTCGATAAAGGCCTGCTCCTGCCCTCGTGGCAGCAGCACATAGTCCGGGGCCACGCAGATCTGGCCGGCGTTGAGGCTCTTGCCGAAGATCATCCGCTCCACCGCCAGGGCCAGGGGCATATCGGGGGCGATGAGGCAGGGGCTCTTGCCACCGAGCTCCAGGGTCAGCGGCGTGAGCTGGGGGGCGGCGGCGGCCATCACCCGTCTGCCCACCGCGGTGGAGCCGGTGAACAGCAGATGATCGAAGGGCAGGGTGCTGAAGGCGGCCGCGAGTCCCGCGTCCCCCTCGATGATCACCACCTCGTCGTCGTCAAACACCTGGGCCAGCAGGGTACGCAGCACGGCGTTGGTGTGGGGGGTGAACTCGGAGAGCTTGATCATGGCGCGGTTGCCGGCGGCGATGGCGCCGATGAGTGGCCCCAGGCTCAGCATCACCGGGAAGTTCCAGGGCACCATGATGCCGACCACGCCAAGCGGTTGATAGTGCACCTCGACCCTGGCGGGGGCCAGCAGCAGGCCGGGGTGGCGCCGCACTGGCTTCATCCACCCCTTGAGCCGTTTCAGGCTGTAGTTGATCTGCATGACGCAGGGCAGGATGTCGGCGACCAAGGAGTCGTAGTCGCTGCGCTGGCCATAGTCCAGGGCCAGGGCGTCGCAGAGCGCCTGCTTGTGGGCGAGCAGGGCGCTCTTGAGCGCGGTCAACCGGCTGCGACGCTGTGCCAGGCTCGGCATGGGCTGGGCCTGACAGGCCTGCTTGAGGCGGACCAACTGCTCGGGCAGGGAGAACTTGTCTGGGGACTGGGTTTGTATGGCTTCCATGGTTTGCTCCGCACAAAAACTGACCGACTGATTAGTCGGTCTGAATCTACCGGCTTGTTGCCAGCCTGTAAACGGGAACGTGCCAGGCCAGGGATGGATGAAGGGGTTCTCCGATGGAACTGTGCTCGGCCCCACAATTTTGGGCTATCTCGATTGGTTAATTATCCAATAAGGGGTAGTTTTTTTCCCATCAACTCAGATGGAGTGCTGCACATGACCAGGGAATTGCACAGCCTGCTGGCCAGGCTGGACGATGTGATCGAGCGTATGCCGGACAGTTTCAACACCTATGAATTTACCCAGAAGCTGGCACTGCAACACCAGCGCGAGTATTTCGCCGCGGGCCACTCCCTGGCGGAGCAAGACAAGAACCTGCTGCGCCTGCTCCACGAGAAGATAGCCCTGGCGCTGGCGAGCCATGATGGTGTCATCGAAGGGGCCCTGCTGCCCTGTGTGACCCCCTGGGGGGAGAGAGCCACTTCGCCCCGCTGGCACCGCAAGCACTGAGCCTCTGCGCAGCCTATTTTCGGCGCAGTACATAAAGAAGAAGGCCCCTCGGGGCCTTCTTCTTTATGTTCGTTGGTGGCGGCTACTGGGTCAGGCGGCGTGCCTGCCAGTAGCGGCTGTTCCAGTAGACGTTGTCGAGGCGCGAGCGGATCACCCCCTTGCTGGTGGAGGCGTGGATAAACTCCCCTGACCCGGTGTAGACACCGACGTGGTACTGCTGCCAGCCAGTCTTGAAGAACACCAGATCCCCGTGTTGCAGCCGGTATCTGTCCACCGGGCGACCCAGGCTGGCCTGGGATTCCGTGGTGCGGGGCAGGGTGAAGCCCAGCACCTGCTGGTAGGCAAGCTGGGTGAAGGCGGAGCAGTCGAGGCCGGCGCGGTTGGTGCCACCCATGCGATAGGGGACGCCGCGCCACTGCTGATAGAAGCCGTCGAAGGCACTGGCCTGGCGGGCAGGCGGCGGCTCCGGGGTGCTGGAGCAGGCGACGACAAGCAGGGCCAGCAGGGGCGGCAGCAAGGTGCGAAACATCTCAACTCCTTGATAGGGCACAGGATTCATCATAGATGATGTTCCTGCCTGGAACCTGAACAGCGATAGCATAAATGCTTGCCGAGGGCAGAAAATGCACTCCCGGCAAGCCAGTCGTCAGTCGGCCGCCTTGGGGGTTATCAGCGGCGTGAGCAGCTCGGCGATCTTGTAGAAGGTCTGCACCCGAGTGGTGCTGGGGCGCCACACCAGGCCGATCTCGCGATAGGGCTTCTCCCCTGGCAGGGGAATGGCCACCAGATCCGAGTTCTCGAGGATGCCGGCATCTATGGCCATCTGGGGCAGGAAGGTGGTGCCAAGGCCGGCGCCCACCATCTGTACCAGGGTGTGCAGGCTGGTGGCGGCGAACGGGTTGATCTTGCTCTTGTCCCGCAGCCGGCAGGCACTCACCGCGTGTTCGGTCAGGCAGTGCTCCCGCTCCAGCAGGAAGATGCTCTGATTGGGCAACTCCTTGTAATCGAACGGCATGTGCAGAGTGGCAGCCATATTTGACGGCATCACCATATGGAAGGGATCCTGACCGACCGTCTTGCAGTGAAAGCCGCCGATCTCCACCGGCAGCGCCAGGATCAGCAGGTCGAGCTGGCCCTGCTCCAGCTGCTTGAGCAGATTGGTGGTGGTGTCTTCCCGCAGCAGCAGCTCCAGCTCCGGATAGGCCTTGCCGCACACCTGCAGCAGCTTGCTGAGCAGGAAGGGGGCTATGGTGGGAATGCAGCCGAGCCGGACGGTGCCATGCATGACGCCCCCCTGCTGCTGGCCGAGCTCCATCAGATCCCGGGCATCGGAGAGCAGATTGCGCGCTCGCGCCACTATCTCCATGCCGACCGGCGTCATGATGAAGCTCTTGTGATCCCGCTCCACCAGTTGCAGGTTCATCATGTCCTCCAGGGTCTGGATCCCGGTACTCAGGGTGGACTGGCTGACATGACAGGCCTTGGCGGCACGGTTGAAATTCTTGTGCTCGTCCAGAGCGACCAGATACTGCAGCTGTTTCAGGCTGGGCCAACGTTGCATAGGGGAAACCCGATCGATGCTATCTATTTGATTTAATTAATCTACCATCGAGAGACTGCTTTGTCGCCGAGATTAGGCGCCCTCCTGGCAGGATGTGTGCATCACGGGGCAGGCGGAGGGGAGAGGTCCAGCATCCTCCCTCCCGTAATGGCAGCGACTGCCTTGGGAGCTTATCCCCATGTGTCAGCTCGTTGAAGGGGGGTTGCGATGGGATGTGACGGGGATCGGCCTTCCCGGGGGGCACCCGACGCCGGCCATAAAAAAACGCGCCGGGTGGCGCGTTTTTGCAGGTGTTAAAGGCAGGCTATTCGTCGAAGATACCGAAGTGATCCTTGGCGAAGTTGACGCGCTGCTCCACGTTCATCTTGACCTGACCCAGCTTCTCGATGGTCTTGAGGTTGGGCACCAGGCCGCGGCCGTTGGCGATCTGGATGGCGAGACCGGGACGGGCGTTGAGCTCCAGCAGCATGGGGCCGCGGAACTTGTCCAGCACCATGTCGGTCCCGATGTAGCCAAGCCCCGACATCTCGTAGCAGGAGGCGGCCAGGGTCAGCAGGGTATCCCAGTGGGGCACCTTGAGATCGTAGAGATCCAGGCCGGTGTCTGGGTGGTGGCGCAGGGGGTTGCCAAACTGCACCGCCCGCAGGGCGCGACCGGTACGCAGGCACAGACCCACCCCCACGGCGCCCTGGTGCAGGTTCGCCTTGCCGTCCGAGGCGGCGGTGGAGAGACGCATCATGGCCATCACCGGGAAGCCCTTGAAGATAATCACCCGGGCATCGGGCACCCCTTCGAAGGAGTAGCCGTCGAACACGTCATCGAAGTTGATGAGCCCTTCCACCAGCGCCACGTCGGGCTTGCCGCCCAGCGAATAGAGGCCCGCCAGTATGTTGGAGACATGGCGCTCCAGATCCTGACCGGTGGAGGCGCTGCCGTTGGGCTTGTAGAAGCTGCCCTCTTCCTGACGCAGGATCACCAGGATCCCCTTGCCGCCGGAGCCGCGGGCAGGCTTGATGCAGAAGCCCGGCCAATCCTTCACCAGCTCGGTGATGCGGGTCACGTCGTGCTGCTCGCGGATGGTGCCGATGAGTTCAGGCACCGTCACCCCCGCATCCAGCGCGATGCGCTTGGTCTTGAGCTTGTCATCCACCAACGGGTAGAGACGACGCGGGTTGTAGCGGCTGATGTAGGAGTGGTTGCGTTTGTTCATGCCGAGGATGCCTGCCTGAGACAGGCTCCACGGGCTGGTGTATTTCTGCCAGAACCACATCTGTTACTTGTCCTTACCCGGGGTGGCACCGGACTTCATCTCGTCCACCAGCGGCTTGAAGCGCTTGAGCTCGCTCAGCTTGTAGCCGGTGTAGTTACCCATCACCAGCACGGTGGCCATCAGCACCAGTTGCAGGCCGAGGAAGTTGAAGGTGAGGTGACGAATGAGCTCGTTATCCATGGCCAGGTAGGCGATCACCGCCACCAGCAGGGAGCCGCCACCCTGGCGGAACACCTCTTTGGGGCCCTCTTCTTCCCACAGGATGGACATCCGCTCTATGGTCCAGGAGAGGATGATCATCGGGAAGAAGGTGATCTTCATGCCGTCGGTCAGCCCCAGCTTGAAGGCGAAGGCGGAGAAGATGCCGATCATCGAGATCACCATGATGATGATCGCCGATATTCGGGCCACCAGCAGCAGGTTGAGCCTTGAGAGGTAGGAACGGATCACCAGGCCGGTGCCGACGATTAGCAGGAAGCCTATAAGGCCGGTGACCAGCGAGGTCTGGATAAAGGCGACCGCGATCAGCACCGGCATGAAGGTGCCCGAGGTCTTGATCCCCACCAGCACCCGCAGGAACACCACCATCAGCACACCGATGGGGATCAGCAGCAGACCCTTGAACAGCGCCTGCTCTTCCAGCGGCAGGCTGTGGATGGAGAAGTTCATCATCTCGGACTTCTCGAACTTCTGCGCCAGGGCCACGTTGACCGGCTGCTCCTGCTCGATCATCGAGAAGGTGACGCGGGAGTTGTGACCACCGGTGACGTCCAAGAGAGCGCCTGAGTTGTATTCCCACAGCAGCAGGTTCCCCGGTTGTCCCTGTTCACCGGTTTGCGGGTTGAACAGCTTGTAGTCGGTCGGGCTGTTGAACACCTGCAGATAGTCCACCAGCTCCTGGCGACGGCGACCGTCTTCCAGGCTCAGGGCGTGCACCACGCGCGCCGGCACCTCGGCGTTGTTGAGCAGCTCGGCGATCAGGCTGGCGCGGCTCTTGTGAGACTTCAGCAGCTCGGCGTTCTGTTCCTGCTTCTCGATCTCCTTGATGATCTCGCGGGTCAGGGTGTAGCCGTCGGCGGAACGCTCCTGGGCGCGCTCGAGGATCTGCTTCATCGCGGTGGCGTAGGGCTCACTCTCGATCTGCTTCTCGATGGCGGGCGGCAGCGGGTTGGCGGCGGGCTTGGCATGGGCATCCGCCATCATGTCGACCCGATAGTAGAGCTCCTGGCGGCCAGAGGCGGTGCGAATGGACCACTCGGCGCGGGCATCCCCGTCTTTTTCCACGAACGACAGGCCGTAGCCCGGGCTCGCGGCATTCTCGTTCATCAGGGTGAAGCCGGGCTGGGTGCCCGGAATGGCCAGGGAGGCGATCACCGGCTCACCGGTGGCCTCGAACTCGAGCTTGGCTTCGATAGACCAGATCTGACGTTTTTCACCGGGCGTGAGGGGCACGTCCAGGGCGACATGGTGATAAAACGTCATTCCCAGGCCGACAATGAACAGCAGGGCGACCAGCAGATAGAACGGCTTACGGGAAACCATGGATTATTTTACATCCTTGAGCTTGGGTTTTGGTTGGATATACTCGCGGGCCACGTCGACCACGGCGATGTCTTTCAAGAATTCACGGCCCAGCAGCACGGGGAAGGTCATGTCGCTGCGGTCTTTGAGGGTAAACTCGGCCTTCTCCGTCATGTCGCCGATGCGCACTGTGAGGCGCACCACGGGACGACGGTCGAGGTCGTCGGCAGAAGCCTGACGCACCCGCACGTGACGCACCAGCGGCGCCTCGATCTGGATCTTGTCGTCCATCTCCTGGTGGCTCAGGAAGAAGCGCACCCAGTTCTTGCCGTTGCGCTCGAAGATGGTGATCTCCTGGGCACTGATGGAGGAGGTGGTGGCGCCGGTATCGACCCGTGCCTGGAAGGCATCGTTGGCGGCATCGACCCAGATCCACTCCGCTTCACCCACCAGCAGCTTGCCGTCGACCGTGTGGCCCTGGCTCGGGGCCGGGCACTTCTCGGTGGGAATGGCCATGGGTTTGGGGGGCTCGGGTGGCAGGGTAGCCAGCTTGCTGTCGACTTTCTTCACGGACTCTTTCATGTTGGTGACATCGGTGTTGAGCTGAACCAGCAGGTGCTGTTGCTGCACATACTGCTTCTGTTGCTGTTCCATGGATGTTTGCAGGCGTTGCTCGCTCAACGTGATCTCGTTGCGAAGCTCGGCCAGCGTCAGGGTCGGGGCCGGGGGGGCTTTTTCCATACTGACACACCCGCCGAGACTGAGCAGGGAGAGCAGGGTCATTCCTTTTAATTTGCTTTTCATGTCATTCATTTAACTGTGCTTCCTGGAATTGGGTCAGTGTAACTTCCACAGCCGCCATCGGCTAGTCTTTGGCCTTTCTGGCGATCAGTACGGCACGCTTGGGTGCCGGGTATCCTTCGACCGTGAGTGCCGGATCGTCTGGGTCCAGGTAGTCACTCAGGGACTCGTTAATCATCCAGTCGGTACGACGCTGTTCGTCGGTACTGGTCATATTCTCGTCCACGATTCGCACGTCGCTGAACCCGCAGCGTTCGACCCAGAGTTTGAGGGCCGCGCTTGAGGGGATAAACCAGACGTTGCGCATCTTGCCGTAGCGATCGGTGGGCACCAGCACGTCGTTGACGCCGCCGTCGATCACCAGGGTCTCCAGCACCAGCTCCCCGTCGTCTTTGAGCTGGTTGCGCAGCTGTTCGATGTGCTCGATGGGGGACTTGCGATGATAGAGCACCCCCATGGAGAAGACGGTGTCAAAGGCCCGCAGCTCAGGGAGCTCCTGGATGCCCAGCGGCAGCAGGTGGGCGCGCTGATCGTTGCCGGCGAAGTGGCGAATGGCCTCGAACTGGCACAGGAACAGCGGGCTCGGATCGATACCGACCGCGAGTTTTGCCCCTTCGCCGACCATGCGCCAGAGGTGGTAGCCGCTGCCGCAACCCACATCCAGCACGTAACGCCCGGCGAGCGGGCTGATGTGGGGCAGCACCCGCTCCCACTTCCAGTCGGAGCGCCACTCGGTGTCGATGTGGATGCCGTGGACCTGGAAGGGGCCCTTGCGCCAGGGCATGAACTGGCGCAGCAGGCTCTCGGTCTTCTTGCGCTCCCCCTCGCCCAGGCTCTCGGCCGAGCCTATCTCGACCCGGCTCTTGAGCTCAACTTTCCTGGGGGCGACCGCGGGCAGCTTGTTGAGAGCCCGGTTCCAGCGCGGCAGATCCCCGTGCAGGTTGTCGTGCTGCCAGGCGTGCAGCTGGGCGGGCAGGGTATGCAGCCAGTGGCTCAGCCGGTTCTTGGCGATCAGTTGATAAAAGTTGGCGAAATCGATCATGGTTGGGTGTCGCTGGATTTGATGGCAATCATGGAGCCGAAGTTGAAGCACTGGAACCAGAGATCCTGATGGGTGAAACCGGCGTCCCGCAGGCGGGCACGGTGAGTCTCCAGGCTGTCGGTACGCATCACGTTTTCAAGGGCGGTGCGCTTCTGGCTTATCTCCAGTTCGCTGTAGCCGTTGGCCCGCTTGAAATCGAGGTGCAAGTCGATGAGCAGCGCGTTGACCTGCTCGTCCTCGAAGCGGAACTTCTCGCTCAGGATCAGGATGCCGCCGGGGCGCAGGCCGTCATGGATGCGCGCGATGAGGGCGGCGCGCTTCTCGGGTTCGACGAACTGCAGGGTGAAGTTGAGCACCACCACGGAGGCGTTCTCGATGGCGATGTCGCAGATGTCTGCCTCCACCAGTTCCACCGGCACCTCGGACTTGAAGCCCGAGAGGTGGGCGCGGGCGCGCTCGATCATGGGGTGGGAGAGATCCACCGCCGTGATCTGGCAGCCGGGCTGGTTGACATGGCGGCGCATGGCCTGGGTGGCGGCGCCCAGCGAACAGCCGAGATCATAGAGTCGGCTTTGGGGCTGGGCGTAACGGGCGGCCATCATGCCGATGGCGGAGATGATGTTGCTGTAACCCGGCACGGATCGCTGGATCATGTCGGGGAAGACATCGACGACCTGTTCGTCAAAGCAAAAATCCCCCAATTGGGCAATGGGGGCGGCAAAAATCTGATCGTGCATGCTGGCGCAACCTGACAGCCGGTGCGCGAACCGACTGTGTGTTCAATGGAGTCGTTGGGTGACACCCGTCCGGGTCGTCACCGGTTTACGAACGGGGTGGCTGGCCTTGAGATCCTTCGGGCCTGCCCTGTTCGCAATGGACCATCATCCTGGTCCTTTATGGGAATGAGCCGTCTGCGGCATGTGTTGCCATGGACAACTGTCAGCGCCCCTTCTTGGGAGCTGGACGGTCGCCTGCGGCACAATGCAATGGCGGGCGTCCGGCTCCTTGCTTGGGGCGGTAGTGTAGAGGAAAGGCGGGCGTTTGTCTTGACGCCGAGCCCCGTCCAGCCACAAAAAAACGGCTTTTTTTAGCGGTGAAACAGGAGTGGGGAAGCGAGCGGCTAAAAGGGCAGCAGGCCCTGGCGCGCGCGATCGTTTTCCCCCGGCCAGGGGGCCATCTCCTGACCGAGCAACCGACTGACCTGACGGGCCAGTTCGGGGGCCCGTGCATTGTCGGCGGTATGGATAAAGAGGTAGAGATCCTTCCCCTCTGCCAGCCATTGCTGCCAGCGGGGCAGCCAGGAGGGCAAAAAGGGGTGATTGTCCTCGGGATGAGGAAGGCCTATGAGGCGCACTACCGGACTGTTGGCGGTGGCGAGCAGATGCACCGGGAGCCTCGGCTTCTTGCCCTGGGCATCGACGAGGGCCGGCGTGGTGGCAGGCACCGAGAAGAGCGGTCGGCTGTCGAGCATGATGCGGTTGATGCCCCTGTCCATCAGCAGGCGGTTCAGGGCGCGCTCCGCCTCTCCCTTGGCGAAAAAGTCGGGGTGGCGCACCTCGAGGGCATAGGTGAAATCCGGCGGCAGGCTCTCGAAGAAGGCGGTGAGGCGCGGCAGGCCGGCGGGGCCGAAGCGGGCGGGCAGTTGCAGCTTGAGCAGCCCCAGTTGCCCGTGCAGGGGCGCCAGCAGGGCGATGAAGGCCGCCACCTGCTTGCCGGCGCTCACCAGATCGCTCTGGTGGCTGATTTCTTTCGGAAACTTGAAGCTGAAGCGGAACTGGGGCGGCACCGCATCGGCCCAGCGGCGCACCGTGTCCGGGGTGGGGGAGGCGTAGAAGGTGGTGTTGCCCTCCACGGTATTGAACACCCGGGCATAGTGGGCGAGGTGCTCGGCGGGTCTGGCGCCCACCCCCAGCAACTGGCCGGGCCAGGCCGGGTGTGACCACTGGGGCAGACCCAAATAGAGGCTCATGTCGGTTCCTGTCTGCGGATTGATGCTGTTTTGCTCCCCTTTTTGCGCCAGGACAACAAAAAACAGGGCAAAGGAGGCTGCGGGCCATTTTACCCAAATGGGGGTTTTCCTCTATAATGCCAGCCCTTTTGTTTGCCAAATCGTTGTGACTCACGGGGTTGTGCGCCTAAGGTGGCGATGACCTGGGTCACAAGGTTGCCAGACAACGACGCTTGCCGATGTTTTCGCCTCGCGCGTCGACCCCTCGACGGGGCACTCGGCGCGAGCCGGCATTGGCGGCAAGTATCCGGCTCGGGGAGCCGGATGATATGAGACTGATTTCAAACCGGGTAAGAACCAGGATCTGGCCAGCTGTGAGACAGACGGTGCTTGCCAGTCGTGCCCGGCGACCCAAGGTGAACCGTCTCTCTACCATTTCGAAGGAAGAAGTCCATGCGCTCTATCTATTGCGGACAGGTCAATGAGGCCCATGCCGGGCAGACCATTACATTGTGCGGTTGGGTCCATCGTCGTCGCGATCTCGGCGGCCTCATCTTTATCGACATGCGCGACCGGGAAGGGATCGTGCAAGTCTTCTTCGACCCGGACAAGCCGGACGCCTTCGCCCTGGCCTCCGAGCTGCGCGGCGAGTTCTGCATCCAGGTGACCGGCGTGGTGCGTACCCGTCCGGACTCCCAGCGCAACAGCGACATGGCTACCGGCGCCATCGAAGTGTTCGCCCACGAGCTCACCATCATCAACCGTGCCGAGCCGCTGCCGCTTGACTTCAACCAGGTCAACAGCGAAGAGGTGAGCCTCAAGTATCGCTACCTGGACCTGCGTCGCCCCGAGATGGCCAAGTACCTGAAGACCCGTGCCAAGGCCAGCGCCTTCGTGCGCCGCTTCATGGACGAGCAGGGCTTCCTCGACATCGAGACCCCCATGCTGACCAAGGCGACCCCGGAAGGGGCCCGTGACTATCTGGTGCCGAGCCGGGTGCACAAGGGCAAGTTCTACGCCCTGCCGCAGTCCCCGCAGCTGTTCAAGCAGTTGCTGATGATGTCCGGCTTCGATCGCTACTACCAGATCGTCAAGTGTTTCCGCGATGAAGACCTGCGTGCCGACCGCCAGCCGGAATTCACCCAGATCGACGTGGAGACCTCCTTCATGACCGCGCCGCAGGTGCGCGAAATCATGGAGGAGATGATCCGCAAACTCTGGATGCACATCCTGAACGTGGATCTCGGCGACTTCCCCATCATGACCTTCGACGAGGCCATGCGCCGCTTCGGTTCCGACAAGCCGGATCTGCGCCTGCCGATGGAGCTGGTGGATGTGGCCGACCTGCTGACTGCGGTGGAATTCGCCGTGTTCGCCGGCCCCGCCAACGATCCGAAAGGCCGCGTGGCAGCCCTGAAAGTCCCGGGCGGCGCCGAGCTCTCTCGCAAGCAGATCGACGAGTACACCAAGTTCGTCGGCATCTATGGCGCCAAAGGCCTGGCCTGGATGAAGGTCAACGAAGCGGCCAATGGCATCGAAGGGGTACAGTCCCCGGTCGCCAAGTTCCTCACCGACGAGATCGTGCGCGAGATCCTGGCCCGCACCGGCGCGGCCGATGGCGACATCCTCTTCTTCGGTGCTGACAGCAAGAAGGTGGTGTGCGACGCCATGGGCGCCCTGCGCCTGAAGGTGGGCCGCGATCTGGGTCTGGTGGAAAACGTCTGGAAGCCGCTGTGGGTCATCGACTTCCCCATGTTCGAGGAAGATGGTGAAGGTGGCCTGGCTGCCATGCACCACCCCTTCACTGCCCCGAGCAACCTGGGCCCGAGCGAGCTCAAGGCCAACCCCCTGGGGGCCTATGCCAACGCCTACGACATGGTGATCAACGGCTACGAAGTGGGTGGCGGCTCTGTGCGTATCCACAACAGCGAGATGCAGTCCACCGTGTTCGACATCCTGGGGATCACCCCGGACGAGCAGCGCCTGAAGTTCGGCTTCCTGCTGGATGCCCTGAAGTACGGTACCCCGCCCCACGCCGGTCTGGCCTTCGGTCTGGATCGCCTCAGCATGCTGCTGACCGGTACCGACAACATCCGGGACGTGATCGCCTTCCCGAAAACCACGGCAGCTGCCTGCCTGATGACGGATGCCCCCAGCTTCGCCAACCAGGCCCAGCTGACCGAACTGGCCATCGCCACCGTTGCCAAGGCCGATGCCAAGGCTGACGCCTGAGAAGATTGAAGAACGGGTCGCCATGCGACCCGTATCCCATTGATTTCACATTATAACGGAGAGTTTTTATGGCAGGTCACAGCAAATGGGCCAACATCAAACACCGCAAGGCGGCACAAGACGCCAAGCGTGGCAAGATCTTCACCAAGCTGATCCGCGAAATTACCACCTCGGCTCGCCTCGGTGACGCGGATCCCGCCAACAACCCGCGCCTGCGCGCGGCGGTCGCAGCTGCCCTGACCGGCAACATGACCCGTGACACCATCAACCGTGCCATCCAGCGTGGCGCCGGTGGTGGTGATGGCGAGCAGCTCGAGACCATCGTCTACGAAGGTTACGGCCCGGCGGGCTCCGCCGTCATGGTGGAGTGCCTGACCGACAACCGCAATCGCACCGTGGCCGAAGTGCGTCACGCCTTCAGCAAGTGCGGTGGCAATCTGGGCACCGACGGCTCAGTGGCCTACCTGTTCAGCAAGAAGGGTCTGCTGACCTTCGTGGGCGTGGACGAGGATGCCCTGATGGACGCGGCTCTGGAAGCGGGCGCCGATGACGTGGTCACCGAAGAGGATGGCTCCATCGAGGTCTACACCACCCCGAACGATTTCGGCACAGTGCTGGACGGCCTGGAAGCCGCCGGCTTCAAGCCCCAAAGCGCCGAAGTGACCATGATAGCTTCCACCGAAGCCGAGCTGGACGCCGACACCGCACCCAAGCTGATGCGTCTCATCGACATGCTGGAAGACCTGGATGACGTGCAAGAGGTCTACCACAACGGCTCCATCTCCGACGAAGTGGCCGCGCTGCTCTGATCGTCAGCAGCAACTAGCGATAGGAGGTGCACCACAACGGTGTCACCTCCGACGAAGTGGCCGCGCTGCTCTGATCGCCAGATAGAAGACCAGGGGCACCACCAGGGTGTCACCTCCGACCAAACGGCAGCCAAGGCTGCCGTTTTTTTATCACCTGCCCCCCTCTTGCCCCATTTCCTTTGCTGCCCTTAATGCCCGCTTAAGTTTGACTTTCTAGTATCACCTGGTATCCGGGCCGCTCTGGCCATGATCCACCGTCTGCTCGGGAAGAGGGGCGGGGGAGCGGGATGCCCACAACGGAGCCCCCATGCAGGGTCTCCAGATCACTGGTTTGTCGGAGTCTTCTTATGCGCCTCACTCTGGGAGTGATGAAGGTCAACCTGTTGCTGGTGTTGCTGTTTGCACTGGTGTTCAACTGGCCCATTTTCCTGCACTTTTACCGTATTCTCACCGCGCTCGAGCATGTGAAGGCGGGATTTGCCCTCTCTATCCCCCTGGTGCTGATCGCCGCGCTCAATGCGGTCTTCCTGCCGTTCACCTTCCGTTATCTGCTCAAGCCCTTCTTCATCCTGCTGATCATGACGGCCTCTCTGGTCAGCTACGCCATGCTGAAATACGGGATCATCTTCGATGTGGGCATGGTGCAGAACATTCTGGAGACCAACAGCGGGGAGGCGACCTCCTATCTCAATGCTTCAGTGGTGCTCTGGTTCCTGCTGACCGCGGTGTTGCCGGTACTTGGTCTGCTGTGGATCAAGGTGGAGTACCCAACCCCCTGGTACAAGGGGCTGGGTCTGCGGCTCGGTTCCATCGCTCTGTCGCTGCTGTTTCTGGTGGGCGTTGCCGCCCTCTATTACCAGGACTATGCCTCGGTCGGGCGCAACAACCACTCCATCGTCAAGGAGATAGTCCCCTCCAACTACGTGCGCGGCCTCTATCGCTACGCCCGGGATATTCTCTTCGCTACCCCTGTCCCTTATGAGCCGATAGGCACAGATGCCAGGGTGGTCGCCAAGAGCGACAAGCCGACTCTGATGTTTCTGGTGGTGGGGGAGACAGCCCGCAGCCAGAATTACTCCCTCAACGGCTACCAGAAGGAGACCAACGGCTTCACCATGAAGGAGCCGGATCTCGTCTCCTTCAGGGACGTACGCTCCTGTGGTACCGCCACCGCGGTCTCCGTGCCCTGCATGTTCTCCAACCTTACGCGCCGTGAATACGACGAGACCCTGGCCAAGTCCAGAGACGGCCTGCTGGACGTGCTGCAGCACGCCGGAGTCTCCGTGCTGTGGAAGGAGAACGACGGCGGCTGCAAGGGGGTGTGCAATCACGTGCCCACCCTGGAGATCGAGCCCAAGACCTTCCCCGAATACTGTGAAGGGGATTCCTGCTATGACGAGGTCTTGCTGCAGGGACTGGATCAGCAGATCGCCGGGATGAAGGGCAAGCAGGGCAGCAAGCTGGTCGCCTTCCACCTGATGGGCAGCCACGGCCCGACCTACTATCGTCGCTACCCGGCCGCCGACCGCGTCTTCTTGCCGGACTGCCCGCGCAGCGACATCGAGAACTGCAGCAATGAGGAGCTGGTCAACACCTATGACAACACCATAAGGTACACCGACAAGGTGTTGTCCCAACTCATCGACAAGCTCAAAACCCTGGAAAGCCAGTACAACGTGGGGCTGGTTTACCTGTCTGATCACGGGGAATCCCTGGGCGCCATGGGACTCTATCTGCACGGCACTCCCTACAAGTTTGCCCCGGACGATCAGACCCGGGTGCCCTTGCTGACCTGGTTCTCTCCCCAGTTGCAGCGTGACCGCCAGCTGGACCAGGACTGCCTGCGTCAGGAGGCGGGCAGCAAGCGCTTCTCCCACGACAATCTGTTCCACTCGATGCTCGGCATCATGGATGTGCAGACCCAGGCTTATGACGGCAAGCTTGACCTGTTCAAGCCGTGTAGGGCGGGGTAAACCGGCGAAAACAGACCAATAAAAACGGCAGCCACTGGCTGCCGTTTTTATTGATGCAAGGAGCTGGGTTACTTCTGCTCCATGATGATCTGCAGCAGATCCCCTTCCAGCAGGGAGCGCTTCACCAGGGCGAAACCGCCGATGGTTGGCTGGTTCTGGAAGCGGGCCTTCACGATGGGCAGACCACGGTGAAAGCTCGGCAGGGACTGGTGCTCGACGCAGCGGCGGATGGCCGGGATCAGGATCTCCTCGGCAGCGGTGATTTCGCCGGCGATCAGCACCTTCTGGGGATTGAACAGGTTGACCGTGATGGCGATGGCCCGGCCCAGGTGTTCTCCCACGTTCTCGATCACGCTGCGGGCCAGCTCGTCACCGGCCATGGCCGCCTTGCACACCTCCTGGATGGTGATGTACTTCTCCTGCAGCGAACTCAGATGGCCGCGGCTGATGAGCTCCTTCACCTTGTCGACGATGGCCTCGTTGGAGGCGATGGTCTCGAGGCAGCCGAAGTTGCCGCAGTGGCAGCGCTTGCCAAGCGGCTCGACCTGGATGTGGCCGATCTCGCCGACGTTGCGGTTATGACCGAGGAACACCTGCCCCTTGGTGATGATGCCGGAGCCGGTGCCCTGGTGCACGCTGACCAGGATGGAGTCCATGCAGTCGCGAGATTCGCCGAAGAAGTGCTCCGCGAGCGCCAGGGAACGGGTGTCGTTGCCCACGTAGCAGGGGAGGTTGAAATGGTGCTCCAACAGCTTGGCTAGGCCCAGGTTGCGGATCTGGTAGGTGGGGGTATAGATGACCATGCCGGATTCCGGGTTGACCAGACCCGGCATGGTCAGCGCGATGCTGATGAGGTTGCGGCTACGCTCGGTATTGGCATCGATGAAGGCGCCAATTTCCCGCAGCAGCATGTCGACCACGGGTTGCTGCTCGATCTCGGTCACCTGGGTGATGTGCTGATCGAGCTCCTTGCCGTCGAGATCGTACAGGCTAAGTTGCAGGTAGCCGCGACCGAGCTTGGCGGAGACAAACTGAAAGCGATGCTTGATGGTGGTCAGGGAGATGGCGCGTCGTCCGCCGGTTGACGCCTGGGGCGAGGTCTCCCTGATGAGGCCATGCTCGATCAGTTGCCGGGTTATCTTGGTCACGCTGGCCGGTGCCAGCTGACTCAACTCGGCAATTTTGACCCGCGAGATGGGCCCCTGCAGGTCAATGAGTCGATACACGACGGCACTGTTCACCTGCTTGATAAGATCTACGTTTGCTATTTGTCCGCCAGTCATAGTGTCACTGTGTTGTGTAGTGTCCGTTAACCACGGTCCCGCAGACCGTGAAGGCCTGATCAAAGACGGTGAGGTTGGCAATTTTTCCGACCTGGATACTACCGAGACGTGAGTCCCATCCAATGGCGCGAGCGGGGTAAAGGGTGGCCATTCTCAGTGCTTCATCGAGCGGTAATCCGACCTGTTTGACCAGATTCTCCACCCCTTCAATCATGGTGAGGGCGGAGCCGCCGAGTGTACCATTCTCATCGACGCACTGACCATCGCGGAAATAGACGGTTGCGCCACAAAAATCAAACTGTTCAAAGCCTTCCGGTGCCCCGGCCGCAGCGGTGGCATCGGTGACCAGCACCAGTTTCTCGCCGAGGATCCTGTGTGCCAGGCGCACGTTGGCCCAGTGCACGTGGTGGCCGTCGACGATGACGCCCGCATAGACATCCTTGCGATCGTAGATGGCGCCCACCACGCCCGGCTCGCGACCGTTGAGGGTCGGGGTCATGGCGTTGTAGAGGTGGGTGGCAAAGCGCATGCCGTTGTCAAACCCGGCCATGGCCTGGTCATAGCTGGCGGCGGTGTGACCGGCGGAGACCAGGATGCCGGCCTCCACCAGGCGGCGGATGTGCTCCGGCTTGTTGCGCTCCGGCGCCAGGGTGATCTTGGCGATGGCGTCGCTGTTGGCGCAGAAGAAGTCGATCATCTCGTCGACGGGCTGGCGGATCTGCTCCGCCGGGTGTATGCCCTTGCGCTTGAGGTTGGTGTAGGGCCCTTCCAGATGGACGCCCAGTACCTCGTTCGGATGGGCGGCCATGTAGTCGCGGGTCACCGCTACGGCCAGCTTCATGTCTGCATCCGGACTGGTGATCAGGGTCGGCAGGAAGCTGGTGGTCCCGGACTTGAGATTGGCCGCCTGCATGGTGGCCAGCGTCTCGGTGGTGATGTGGCCGTTGAACATGACGCCGCCGCAGCCATTGAGCTGCACGTCGATGAAGCCGGCGCTGAGGTTGGCGCCCTTGAGATCAATGCGCTCGATGCCGGCGGGCAGCTCGGCCAGGTGGGAGATGGCGACAATCTTGTCGCCCTCGATCAGTACGCCGTGGCCGGTCAGCACGCAGCTGCCGGTATAGAGGGTGCAATTAGTCAGTGCGTACATGACGGCTCCTTACAGACGGTCGATGTTGGCGGCTTCCAGCTGCTGGAAGTAACGAACCGTCTTGACTTTCAGCTCCATGGTCGAGGGCTCGTCGCACACCATCATGCCCTTGGGATGCAGTTGCAGGGTGGAGATGGTCCACATGTGGTTGACGCAGCCTTCCACCGCGGCCTGCAGGGCCAGCGCCTTGGCGTGACCTGTCACCAGGATCATGATCTCCTCGGCATCCATCAGGGTGCCGACACCCACGGTCAGCGCCAGCTTGGGCACCTGCTCCATGTCGCCACCGAAGAAGCGGGAGTTGGCGATGCGGGTATCTTCGGTCAGGGTCTTGACCCGGGTGCGGGAGGCAAGGGAGGAGGCCGGCTCGTTGAAGGCGATGTGGCCGTCGTTGCCGACGCCGCCCATAAACAGGTTGATCTTGCCATAGGACTTGATCTTGTCCTCATAGCGCTTGCACTCGGCCACCAAATCCTCGGCATTGCCGTTGAGGATGTTGATGTTTTCCGGGCGAATGTCAACTTGATTGAAGAAGTTGTTGTGCATGAAGCTGTGGTAGCTCTCCGGGTGCTCCTTCGGCAGGCCCACGTATTCGTCCATGTTGAAGGTCACCACGTTCTGGAAGCTCACTTCACCGGCCTGGTGCAACTCGATCAGGCGCTTGTAGGTCGTCAACGGCGTGCCGCCGGTGGGCAGGCCCAGCACGAAGGGGCGATCGCTGGTCGGTTTGAACGCATTGATGCGGTCAACGATGTAACGGGCAGACCAGAGACCCACCTGGCTGGCAGACTTCAACGGGATCAGGCGCATTCTATATACCTCAGAACGGTTGCCGCACAGGATTGACGGCAAGGGACCAAACACGGATTCAAGTTGTTTTATAGCGTAAATAAAGATTGCGAACTAAGCCACATCTATCCGCTACCTTTATCTCTGTTGAGTGATAATGATCACGAAAGTTGGTTTATTAATTTGCGAAGCGAAATAAAACAAATAGACTGCCAATCAAGCCTTGATGGCTTATGCGTCGAACGTGATAAGCACTTAATTTCTAGAAAAACATCAACTAAGGAGAGGAACCGTGAACATTCTCGGTTATTTGCAAAAGATCGGCCGTGCCCTGATGGTGCCGGTAGCGGTATTGCCTGCCGCAGCGATCCTGATGGGGATTGGCTACTGGATTGACCCTAACGGTTGGGGTGGCGAAAGCGCGCTGGCGGCTTTCTTGATCAAGGCGGGTGCCGCCATCATCGACAAGATGGCCATCCTGTTTGCCGTGGGTGTCGCCTATGGCATGTCCAAAGATAAAGACGGTTCCGCCGCGCTGGCCGGTCTGGTCGGCTATCTGGTAGTGACCACCCTGCTGAGCCCGGGTGCGGTCTCGCAGATCCAGCAGATCCCGCTGGACCAGGTCCCTGCTGCCTTCGGTAAAATCGAGAACCAGTTCATCGGTATCTTGACCGGTGTCATCGCTGCCGAGCTGTACAACCGCTTCAGCGGTGTCGAGCTGCACAAGGCGCTGGCCTTCTTCTCCGGCCGTCGTCTGGTGCCGATTGTGACCTCCGTTGTCATGATCGTGGTCTCCTTCATCCTGATGGCTGTCTGGCCGATTATCTATGGTGGCCTGGTCTCCTTCGGTGAATCCATCGTCAGCATGGGCTCCACCGGTGCCGGCATCTACGCCTTCTTCAACCGTCTGCTGATCCCGGTCGGTCTGCACCACGCCCTGAACTCCGTGTTCTGGTTCGACGTGGCCGGCATCAACGACATCCCGAACTTCCTGGGTGGCCAATCCTCCATCGACGCCGGCAAGGCTGTCGTGGGCGTGACCGGCATGTACCAGGCTGGCTTCTTCCCCATCATGATGTTCGGTCTGCCGGGTGCGGCACTGGCCATCTACCACAGCGCGAAGAAAGAGAACAAAGAGAAAGTTGCCTCCATCATGATCGCGGCCGCCTTCGCCGCCTTCTTCACCGGGGTGACCGAGCCGCTCGAGTTCTCCTTCATGTTCGTGGCGCCGGTGCTCTATGTCATCCACGCCCTGCTGACCGGTCTGTCCGTGTTCATCGCCTCCAGCATGCACTGGATCTCAGGCTTCGGCTTCAGCGCCGGCTTTGTTGACATGTTCATTCAATCGCGCAACCCGCTGGCGACCCAGTGGTACATGCTGCTGGTACAGGGCCTGGTGTTCTTCGGTCTCTACTACGCCATCTTCCGTGCCGTGATCGTCAAGTTCAACCTGAAAACCCCGGGTCGTGAAGATGACGAAGCCGTGCAGGTACAGGCTCAGACCACTGACCGCACCGAGCTGGCTCGCCAGTATCTGGAAGTGCTGGGTGGTCAGGACAACCTGGTGACCATAGATGCCTGCATCACCCGTCTGCGTTTGACCCTGAAAGATCGCAGCATCGTCGACGAGCGCAAGCTCAAAGCCCTGGGCGCGGCCGGTGTGGTCAAGCTCGGTGAGCAGAACCTGCAGGTGATTCTGGGCCCCTTGGCCGAGATCATCGCCGGTGAGATGAAAGCCCTGCGTTAATCGAGCGCCTCGCTCACCTCAAGTCTAAGTCCATTGTTGACATAACTAAGGGCCCCGCTCAGGGGCCCCATATAAAAAAAGCCAAGAAAATCCAACCTTTACTTCAAATGAGAGCAGCAGTTATGAACTTGAAACATTCTCTGTTAGCCATTGCCATGTCTACCGTTTTCGTCAGCCAGGTACAGGCAGCCGATGCCGCCAAGCAAGCCGTGGTCGATTCCCTCGCCAGCAATCTGGTCGTCAAGTACGAAGTCGTCACCAATGACGGTGCCGGCGCCGGTCTCGATTGCCAGGCACTGGGCTCCGAGTGGGCGAGCTGCGGTGTCGCCAAGCTGCACCTGACCAATACCGGTGCCGACGTTACCTCCAAGGACTGGAGCATCTATGTCTCCTCCATCCGCCGCATCCAGCGGGTGGACAACGACCAGTTCACCATCACCCACCTGACCGGCGACCTCTATCGTTTGACGCCAACCGAGAAGTTCCAGGGCTTTGCCAAGGACGCCACGGTCGAAGTGCCCCTGGTGGTGGAGTACTGGGTATTGTTCGAATCTGACATCATGCCGAACTGGTACGTCGCCAGCGAAGGGGCCGAGCCGAAAGTGCTGGCCAGCATGAGCAACATCGACGATGCCACCACCTATGAGAAGCCGATGCCGGCCGACGGCTGGAAGCGCACCAAGGATGACAACAACATCCTGATGAACAGCGAGACCCGTTTTGCCGCCAACCAGACCAGCACCTTGCTGCCTGCCGGCAAGATTGACGACCAGATCCTGCCGACCCCGATGAAGCAGGTGGTCAAGGCCGGTCCCCAGGTCGACTTCTCTACCATCAAGCTCAATGCCCTGGACCTGCCAAGCGATCGCGCCGAGGCCATCAAGGCTCAACTGACCAAGCTGGGTGTTACCCTCTCCGACACCGGCTACCCGGTCACCATCAAGCTCGGCAGCAAGCTCAAGCAGGCCGAAGGCTACGACATGACCATAGGCGCCAAAGGCACTGTGGTGCAGGGTCATGACATCGACGGGGCCTTCTGGGGCGCCCAGTCCCTGATCTCCCTCTTGGGGGTTGACGACAAACTGGTGAGCCAGATGAGCGTCGAAGATGCTCCGCGCTTTGAATACCGCGGCATGCAGACCGACGTGGCCCGCCACTTCAGAAGCCCGGAGACCATGAAGAGGCTGGTTGACCAGATGTCTGCCATGAAGCTCAACGTGTTGCACCTTGGCCTGACCAACGATGAAGGCTGGCGCATCGAGATCCCGGGCCTGCCGGAGCTGACCGAGGTCGGCAGCCAGCGTTGCCACGACGAGTCCGAAACCAAGTGCCTGATGCCGCAGCTCGGCTCTGGTCCCACCAACGACAACCAGGGCTCCGGCTTCTACAGCAAGGCCGACTACATCGACCTGGTGCGTTACGCCAAGGCCCGCGGCGTGACCGTGATCCCCGAGATCAACATGCCGGCTCACGCCCGTGCCGCCGTGGTCTCCATGGAGGCGCGCTACAAGCGTCTGCTGGCTGAAGGTAAAGAGACCGAAGCGAACCAGTTCCGTCTGACTGACCCGGATGACACCTCCAACGTCACCTCGGTGCAGTTCTACGACAAGATGTCCTTCATCAACCCTTGCCAGCCGGGTGCTGCCACCTTCGTGGCCAAGGTGATGGATGAAGTGGCCCAGATGCACCAGGCCGCCGGCCAGCCGCTGACCGCCTGGCACTACGGTGGTGACGAGGCGAAGAACATCATGCAGGGCGGTGGTTACCAGGATCCGGCCGTCACCAAGAAAGAAGAACTGGTCGCCTGGAAGGGCAACGTCGACTCCAGCAAGCAGGACAAGCCGTTCGGCAAGTCCCCCCTGTGCCAGAAGATGATCGACGATGGCAAGATCAAGGACGTGGCCGAGCTGCCTGTCCACTTCGCCAAGGAAGTGAGCGAGATGGTCAAGGGCCATGGCTTCTCCACCCTGCAGGCGTGGGAAGATGGTCTGAAGTACGCCACGGATGCCAGCGTGTTCGCCACCGACAAGACCCGGGTCAACTTCTGGGAAACCCTCTACTGGGGTGGCTTCAACGAGGCGATGAAGTGGGCGCACAAGGGCTATGACGTGGTGCTCTCGAACCCGGACTACCTCTACTTCGACTTCCCGAACGAGGTACACCCGGCCGAGCGCGGCTACTACTGGGCGACCCGTTTCAACGACACCCGCAAGGTGTTCGCCTTCGCCCCGGAAAACCTGCCGCAGAACGCCGAGACCTCGGTTGACCGCGACGGCAACGCCTTCGTGGCCAAGGGGGACCAGGATCCGGTCAAGTTCAAGGGGATCTCTGGTCAGCAGTGGAGCGAGACAGTACGCACCGACGCCCAGTACGAGTACATGGTCTACCCGCGCATCTTCTCCGTGGCCGAGCGTGCCTGGCACAAGGGTGGCTTCGAGCTGGACTACGTGAAGGGTCGCGAGTTCTCCGGCACCACCAAGCACGTCAACAAGGCCACCCTGAACAAGGAGTGGAACCAGTTCGCCAACCTGCTGGGTCAGCGCGTGCTGCCCAAACTCGACCAGGCCGGTGTGGAATACCGCCTCTCGGTGCCGGGTGCCAAGGTGGTGAACGGCAAGCTGGAAGCGAACGTGGATCTGCCGGGTCTGCCCATTCAGTACAGCCTGGACGGCACCACCTGGACCGCCTATGACGCCGCGGCCAAGCCGAGCGTGAATGGCAAGGTCTGGCTGCGTACCACCAGCTTCGATGGCAAGCGCACCAGCCGCGTCACAGAGCTGAACTGATAGTCCTCAATCCATAACGCAAGGTGGGTCGCAAGACCCGCCTTTCCCAAGACCGATAGGTCATCGGCTTTGGGAAAGGTTGACTGTGCGTGTGAACCTTTGTTGTGTGTGTATTGTCTGTTTTTCATCACTTGTGACCCCGCCTCGTGCGGGGCTTTTTTTAGCCAGGGTTCAGAGGGGCTCCCGCTGTTTCCCGTTTTTAGCACGCCAATGGCCCGGATTGGCCAAATTCAGGTTGAGGCAGGGCGCGTAATGAGGGATCATATCCGGCTTGACGGCGGGGTGATGAGGGTGCCAACCGGCACAACTTCCGCCAGTGACGCATTTTTGAGGTGAGCCATGAGCGAGGCGAGCAGCCCAACCAACTTTATCCGTCAGATCATCGATGAAGATCTGGCCAGCGGTAAGCACAAGAGCGTGCATACCCGTTTTCCGCCGGAGCCGAACGGTTATCTCCATATCGGCCACGCTAAGTCCATCTGCCTGAACTTCGGCATCGCCCGTGACTATCAGGGCCAGTGCAACCTGCGCTTCGATGACACCAACCCTGCGAAGGAAGACATCGAGTTCGTGGAGTCCATCAAGCAGGACGTACAGTGGCTCGGCTTCCAGTGGAGCGGCGAGATCTGCTACTCCTCCGACTATTTCGACAAGCTGCACGGCTATGCCATCGAGCTCATCGAGAAGGGTCTGGCCTATGTGGACGAGCTTTCCCCCGAGCAGATGCGCGAATACCGCGGCACCCTGACCGCCCCTGGCAAGAACAGCCCGTTCCGCGATCGCAGCGTGGAAGAGAACCTGGCGCTGTTTGCCAAGATGAAGAGCGGTGAGATGGCCGAAGGCAGCGCCTGCCTGCGCGCCAAGATCGACATGGCATCTCCCTTCATGGTGATGCGCGATCCCGTCATCTATCGCATCAAGTTTGCTCACCACCACCAGACCGGTGACAAGTGGTGCATCTACCCGATGTATGACTTCACCCACTGCATCTCGGACGCCCTGGAGGGGATCACCCACTCCCTGTGCACCCTGGAGTTCCAGGACAACCGTCGCCTCTATGACTGGGTGCTGGACAACATCAGCATCGACTGTCACCCGCGTCAGTACGAGTTCTCTCGTCTGAACCTCGAATACACCGTCATGTCCAAGCGCAAGCTGAACCTGCTGGTGACCGAGGGGCACGTCAGCGGTTGGGACGATCCGCGCATGCTGACCGTCTCCGGACTGCGTCGCCGTGGTTACACTCCGGCCTCCATCCGCGAGTTCTGCCAGCGCATCGGCGTGACCAAACAGGACAACATCGTCGAGATGAGCATGCTGGAAGCCTGCATCCGTGACGATCTCAACGAGAACGCCCCCCGTGCCATGGCGGTGCTGCATCCGGTGAAAGTGGTCATCGAGAACCTGGCCGCCGACGAGGTGCTGACCGCACCGGCGCACCCGAGCAATGCCGAGATGGGTACCCGCGAGCTGAACTTCACCCGCGAGATCTTCATCGACGAGGCGGACTTCAAGGAAGAAGCGAACAAGCAGTTCAAGCGGCTGGTGCTGGGCAAGGAAGTGCGCCTGCGCAACGCCTACGTCATCAAGGCCGAGCGGGTCGAGAAGGATGCGGACGGCAAGGTCACCTGTATCTACTGCTCCTACGATCCCGAGACCCTGGGCAAGGATCCGGCCGATGGCCGCAAGGTGAAGGGCGTGATCCACTGGGTCAGCGCTACTCACTCCCTGCCGGCCGAGATCCGTCTCTACGACCGTCTGTTCAAGATGCCGAACCCCGGTGCCGAGGACGACTTCGAGGCGGCGCTCAACCCGGATTCCCTGGTGATCATCGCCGGTGCCCGGGTCGAGGCGTCCCTCAAGGACGCCAAGCCTGAGTTTGCCTACCAGTTCGAGCGTGAAGGGTATTTTTGCGCCGACAACAAGCTCTCAAGCCCGGAGCACCTGGTGTTCAACCGCACCGTGGCTCTGCGCGATGTCTGGGGCAAGGCCGAGGCCTGATGGCTGCCGTCTGACAGGCAGAGGGCAGGGGAGACCCTGCCACTCTGGTCCGGATTGTGGACACAAAAAAAGCCAGCGTGATGCTGGCTTTTTCATGGCTGCTCGCAGCCGACGGCGTTATTCGTCGTGTTTGCAGTCACCGTTCACGCAGTGACCATAGAGATAGAGGCTGTGGTTGGTCAGGCGGATATTGTGGTGTTTGGCGATGTCGCGCTGACGCTGCTCGATCACCTCGTCAGAGAACTCGATCACCTTGCCACAGTCGAGGCAGACCAGGTGGTCGTGATGCTCCTGGGTCGCCAGCTCGAACACCGACTTGCCCCCTTCGAAGTGGTGACGGGTGACGATACCGGCATCATCAAACTGGTTGAGAACGCGATAGACGGTAGCGAGACCAATCTCCTCACCCTGATCGATCAGCCGTTTGTACAGATCTTCCGCACTGGTGTGCTGGCAGTCCGGCTGTTGCAGGATTTCCAGGATCTTGACGCGGGGCAAGGTGATCTTGAGCCCGGCCTTTTTTAACGCTTGGTTGTTGTCTGCCATATTCTATTTATTCGCATTCTCGAAGGTGTGGTTATTCTGATTGACTGCCGCTGGAATGGCAACCACGAACTCGCTTGGCCTGTCATTATAGGTCGTAGCCAAGTCAAAAATAAACCCAGTAATTCAAGGGGTTTAGCACATTTCCCCCCTGTGGAAGATTAATCTGGCCAGCCCGGTTCAGGCTTGCTCGGCGAGGGAATGTTGATACTATGTCACTTCTCTATAGTCTGGTCGGATGAGATCCATGGATTGGCTTTTTGACAACGCGGCCTGGGTGCGCCATGCCCTCAACGCCTGGCCCCCGTTCTGGGGTGCGGGCATCAAGATAGAAACATTGAGCCCTGATTTTCGCTTCTGTCGGGTCACCCTCAAGTCCCGCTGGTGGAACAAGAATGCCAACCGGACCCAGTTCGGCGGCAGCATGTTCGCCATGACGGATCCCATCTATCCGCTGATGCTGATGGGCCATTTCAAGAACCGCTATTACGTCTGGGACAAGGCGGGCAGCATCAATTTCATCAAGCCTGGCAAGGGGATGCTGGTGGCGGAGTTCAATCTGACCGACGCCAAGCTGGCATCGATCGTGGCGGCGACCGAGGGGGGCAACAAGCATTTCCCCGAGTTCGAGGTGCAGGTACAGGACAAGCGGGGCGAACTGGTGGCCCAGGTCAGGCGCACCCTGTATGTGAAATCCAAGCCGGAGCACAGGACGCCGGGTCAGGCTGCATCGACCATGAAGGAGTAAAAACAACAAGGGCCCCAGCAGGGCCCTTGTTGTCAGAGGAGGGAGATCACTCCAGCTCGCTCAGACACATCTCTTCGTGCAACTGCTTGCACCAGCCCTTGACGCGCTCGGCAGTCAGCTCCGGCTGGCGATCCTCATCGATGCCCAGACCGACGAAGTGCTTGTCATCTACCAGTGCCTTGGAGGCCTCGAACTCGTAGCTCGCGGTTGGCCAGTGGCCGATGATGATGGCACCTTTGGCTTCGACGATGTCACGCAGGGTGCCCATGGCGTCGAGGAAATATTCGGAATAGTCTTCCTGATCGCCGCAGCCGAAGATGGCAACCAGCTTGTTGTTGAAGTCGATCTCTTCGAGCTCGGGGAAGAAGTCATCCCAATCGGCCTGGGCTTCGCCGTAGTACCAAGTCGGGATACCGAACATCAGCAGATCGAAGCTGTCGATGTCGGCCTTGCTGCTCTTGGCAATGTCACGGACTTCAATCAGTTGTTTGCCCAGTTCTTTCTGGATCATCTTGGCGACAGCTTCGGTATTACCGGTATCGCTGCCGAAAAACAGACCTACACTAGCCATAGTGTTTAGTTACCCGTATCTGGTTAATGCTTAACGGTTCAGATTGCGATGCCTGCTGCATGCGCAGACTCAATCTGTTGCTTCAGGATAGATTGGATCAGCTCGGCTCGGCTGACGTTCTGTTGTAGCGCAAGTTGGTTCAGGCGCTCCAGCAATTCGGCCTCCACCTTTAACTCGACCCGTTTCAGGCCGTTCTCCCGATCGCGCTTGAGCTGGTTGCGCTTGTTGATCTTGAGTTGGGTCTCACGGGGGAGTGGATTGGTCTTTGGCCTGCCGGGGCGCTTCTCAGTTGCGAACAGATCCAGTGTTGTTCGATCAGTTTGCTGTTTGGCCATACATCACAGATGAAAAGTAGTTAGCCGATCCCTGAGCCTTCCCAGCCCATTTCGATCAGCCCCTTGGCGACAAAACCCGCGCAACCCAGAAACAGAACCAGCCAGACGATGAGACGACCAAAACGGGGCACGTTGCCGCGTTTGAGAACGTCGTGAATGGCCAGACCAATCAGCAGGAAGATGGCCACGAAGAACAGCTTCAGGCCCAGACTCTCGATCAGATCGATGTGTTCACTCAGCATGGATTGCGCGCACTCCTTATGAAGGGCGCACTATATCACAAAGGATTTGAAACTGTTAACCGCCTGTCGACAGGAAATCCACAACCAGTTTGTTGAACAACGCCGGCTTTTCTGCGTGCAGCCAGTGACCGGTTCCGGCGATGATGCGGGCCTTCGCTGCCGGAAATTGTGCCATCACAGTCTCGGTGTATTGGGGCTGCATATAGTCGGAATCCCCCCCCTTGATGAACAGGGTCTGCCCCTCGAAGCGGGTCTGGCCGTCGGGCCAGCCCATGATGTTGGCGTAGTTTCGCTCAAGGGCCGGCACATTGAACCGCCAGCCCCAGCCCGCCTCGGTTTTGGCGAAGGACTTGAGCAGGAACTGGCGCACCCCGGGGATTTCGATATGTTCAGCCAGGATGGCTTCCGCCTCGCTGCGGCTTTGAGGAAGGCGCTCGAGCGTGGCGTTGAGTCCGGCGAACACATTCTGGTGGCGGGCATGGGGATAGGCCACCGGGGCGATGTCGGCCACCACCAGCCGGTCGATCCGGGCAGGGGCCTGCTTGGCGACCTGCATGGCTACCTTGCCCCCCATGGAGTGACCGACGAGGGCCACCTGCTCAAGCCCGAGCTGATCCAGCAGGGCGATCACATCCGCCCCCTGCTGTGGATAGCTCATCTCGCCGCTGTGAAAGGAGGCACCGTGGTTGCGCAGATCGACGCTGATGACCCTGTACTGCTCGCTGAGGGGGCGGGCCAGCAGGCCCAGGTTGTCCAGGCTGCCGAACAGGCCGTGGATCAGCACGACGACCGGGCCTTGTCCTTGATCCTTGAAATTCAATAATGAGTTTTGTTGCAAAATGACACCTTATCGGTCGTGGGCTGTTTCGCCATATTTTTAACACACTGAAAGAAAAGGATTTCATTCCTCAGGGGGGATTTTTTTGTGGTTTTTTTTCCAAAAAAACGACCCGGGATCGGCTATCAGTGCGGGGGATCACACACCTGGCCCCGTATTATGCCGTATTCTCAAGGAGATTCATGCACATCTGCCAGCCCCTCCCTTGGGCTGCCGGGTTTGCCTATGTATAATCGCCGCATCCGAATTTCGACGAGTCCAGCGCATCCCTATGAAAACCATCGAGCTTGATGACGATCTCTACTTCTTTATCGCGAGCCAGACCCGGCACATCGGCGAGAGTGCCTCCGATATCCTGCGCCGTCTGCTGGAACAACCCGTCAAGGCGGGGACGACAGTGCCGGCTGCGCCTGTGGTCCAGCCTCAGCCCCTGGCCGATGCCATGGGACTGGAAGCCCTGCTCGATTCCGACGAGCTGCAAAAAGAAGAGAAGTCCATCAACCGCTTCATGCTGGTGCTCAGCACCCTGTACCGGGACAACCCGGATAGCTTCACTCAGGCGACCGAGATCAAGGGGCGCAAGCGCGTCTATTTCTCCCGGGATCCCGAGGCACTGCGTGCCAGCGGCAGCACCACCAAGCCCAAGCAGGTGCCGGATACCCCGTTCTGGGTCATCACCAACACCAACACCAGCCGCAAGCAGAACATGGTGGCCCAGCTGATGGCCAGCATGGGTTATGACGAGGCTCTGACGGCTCGGGTGTGCGGCGCAGTTTAACGCATCACAGACTCAAGGCCTTGCCAGGCAAGGTCTCACCAAGGAAAACGCCATGGCACAGCATTCCCACGCCGGCAAGCCGGCCCGCATAAGCGATCTGACCAACATTCCCCGTCTGGTCAGCGCCTACTACCTCAACAAGCCGGACATGAGCCGCCCCGAGCAGCGGGTGGCCTTCGGCACCTCTGGCCACCGGGGCAGCGCCCTGCACAACGCCTTCACCGAATCCCATATCCTGGCGGTGACCCAGGCGCTGGTGGAGTATCGCCAGCAGGCCGGCATCACGGGCCCGCTGTTTGTAGGCATGGACACCCACGCCCTCTCTGAGTCGGCGTTCTCCAGCGCGGTGGAAGTGCTGGCGGCCAATGGCGTCGAGACTCGCATTCAGGCAGGCCTCGGCTTCACGCCGACCCCGGTCATCTCCCACGCCATCCTGCGCCACAACGCCGGCAAACCTGCGGCCCTGGCGGACGGTGTGGTGATCACCCCGTCCCACAACCCGCCGGAAGACGGTGGCTTCAAGTACAACCCCCCCCACGGCGGTCCTGCCGAAGGGGAGATCACTAAGTGGGTGGAAGACCGCGCCAACGCTATTCTGGAAGCCGGTCTGGCTGGCGTGAAGCGGATGCCGTTCGCCGAGGCCTTGGCGAGTGAATTCGTGGTCGAACACGACTATGTCACTCCCTATGTGGACGATCTCGAGAACGTGCTGGACCTGGCGGCCATCAAGCGTGCCGGCATCAAGATCGGGGTGGATCCGCTCGGCGGCTCTGGCGTGGCCTACTGGGATGTGATCGCCAAGCGCTACGATCTCGACATCGAGGTGGTCAACTATCGCGTCGATCCGACTTTCTCTTTCATGACCCTGGATAAAGACGGCAAGATCCGGATGGACTGCTCCAGCCCGTTCGCCATGGCGGGCCTGATTGCCCTGAAAGACAAGTTCGACATCGCCCTTGGCAACGATCCTGACTACGACCGTCACGGCATCGTCACCAAGGCGGGTCTGATGAACCCGAACCACTACCTGGCGGTGGCCATCCAGTACCTGTTCACCCACAGAACCGGTTGGTCTGCGAACGCCGCCGTCGGCAAGACGCTGGTCTCCTCGTCCATGATCGACCGGGTTGCCGGCGAGATCGGTCGCACCCTGAAAGAGGTGCCGGTCGGCTTCAAGTGGTTCGTGGATGGTCTTTTCAGCGGCGAGTTCGGCTTCGGCGGCGAGGAGAGCGCGGGCGCCTCCTTCCTGCGCAAGGACGGTACCGTCTGGACCACCGACAAGGATGGCTTCATCCTGGCCCTGCTGGCGGCCGAGATCCTGGCCGTCACCGGCAAGGATCCCCAGGCCCACTACGATGCCCTGGAAGCGAAGTTCGGCCGCTCCAGCTACCGCCGCATCGACGCTCCCGCCAACAGCGCCCAGAAGGCGGTGCTTTCCAAGCTGGATCCGGCGCTGGTGGAAGCCTCGACCCTGGCCGGTGAGCCCATCCTTGCCAAGCTGACCAAGGCCCCCGGCAACGACGCCGCCATCGGCGGCCTGAAGGTGGTGACCGAGAACGGCTGGTTCGCGGCGCGCCCCTCGGGCACCGAGTCCATCTACAAGATCTACATGGAGAGCTTCAAGGGCGAGGCGCACCTGGACCTCATTCAGCAGGAGGCCCAGCAGATCGTCTCTGCGGCCCTGGCCAAGGCCGGCGTCTGAGCCTGAAGCCAGTCACTGAAGCGCATAAAAAGGAGCCATATCGGCTCCTTTTTGCTGTGTGCCTGGCGGGGATCTGGTGCCCGATCAGCCATTTCCCGGCTGGTCTGGGCAAGCCTTGGCAACCTGCCCGCCCTTGAAGAGGGGACGGGTCGGCAGCTTCATCAGGAACAGGGAGAGCAGGATCACCGCGATGCCGAGCCACTGGCGGCCGTCCAGGGTCTCTCCCACCAGCAGCACGCCGAAGGAGACAGCCACCATGGGGTTGGTGAGGGCCAGCATGCCCATCACCTCGGGACCGTGGCGCTTGAGCCCCCACAACCAGGCCCAGTAGGCCAGCGCCGTGTTGAGCAGAATAAGCCAGATGAGCCCGGGGGCACTCGCCAGCTGTGGCAGCGGCATGGGGCCCGCCAGCCACCAGGCGAGCGGGATCAGCATCAGGCCCCCGAGCAGCAGTTGCCAGGCGGTCAGCGCCAGCAGATCGCTCACCGGCCAGCGCTGCATCCAGCGGCTGGACTGGCCGATGAGCAGGGTGGCCAGCAGGGCGCACGCCACGCCGACGGGATCCAGGTTGGCGGAGGGATTGAGCAGCAGGAGCACACCCGCGAGCCCCATCAGGCCCAGCAGCAGCCACTTCAGGCTGGGTCGCTTGCCATCCTGCCACCAGGCGAGTCCCATCAGGATCAGCGGCAGGGTGGCGCCCAGAGTGCCCGCCACCGCCCCCGGCAGGCGATAGGCCGCCACGAACAGCAGGGCAAAGAAGGCGGTGATGTTGCAAAACGCCAGCAGAAACTGCCGGTTCCAGGTGAGGGGTGGCCGGCGGGGATGGAGCAGCAACAGCAGTATACCGGCCGGCAGCGCCCGCCACACGGCCACCCAGTAGGGGGAGTAGTCGGTCAGGTAGAGGCTGACGACGGCATAGGTACTGCCCCAGAGCAGGGGGGCGAGCAGGGCAATCAGCAGTGGCATGGTTGTCTCGCAATAAAGTATCTTTAAGTAAAGATAAATTAGCCGCGAGTTAGTTTATTATCAAGTATCTTTTCGAAAAGATAATGGAGCCGGAATGGATAGTGATCATGTAGACCTGTTGCTGGCCCAGTGGGCGCGGCAGCGACCGGATCTCGACTGCTCCCCCATGGGGGTGCTGGGGCGGGTGGCGCGCATGGCGGCCATCGCCGGGCGCGAGGTGAGTGAAGAGCTCAAGGGGTGCGGCCTGCTGGGCTCGGACTTCGACATACTGGCAACCCTGCGCCGGGCCGGTGAGCCGCTGACCCCGACCGCCCTCTACCAGTCCGCCATGTTGAGCTCGGGGGCCATGACGGCCCGGCTCGACAAGCTGGAGCAGCGTGGCCTGATAAGACGTGAAGCTTCCCCCGATGACAGGCGAAGCCTCTTGGTCTGCCTGACGGAGCCGGGGCGGGAGCTGGTCGATCAGGCGGTGGAGCGCCACGTGGCGAACGAACGACGCCTGCTGGCCCCGCTGACGAACGAGGAGCAGGGGCAACTGGCTGCTCTGCTCAAGCGCTGGCTGCTGGAAAACGAATAGCAAAACGGGCCCGATGGGCCCGTTTTCGTAGGGTGGGGCTGGCTCAGTAGCCGCCTCTGGCATCCCTGACCGCCAGACCCAGCTGCCACACCGCCATGGCGTAGTGGGTGCTGTGGTTGTAGCGGGTGATGGCGTAGAAGTTCGGCAGGCCGTACCAGTACTGATAACCGGTGCCCACGTCCAGGCGCAGCAGGCTCGCCTCCTTGTGGTTGCCGAGCGACGCTGTGGGGGCCAGCCCTGCCCCGCGCAGGGTGGTGACCGGGTAGCGGGTCTGGAAGCCGTGCTCATAGCCGGGCAGCTGGCCTTGACCGCGTACCGCCACCGGTTGCCCCTTCTCCCAGCCATGGGCCTTGAAGTAGTTGGCCACGCTGCCGATGGCATCCACCGGATCCCACAGATTGGTGTGGCCATTGCCGTTGAAGTCCACCGCATAGCTCTGGAAGCTCGACGGCATGAACTGGCCATAGCCCATGGCGCCGGCGTAGGAACCCTTGGGTTCGGTGGGATCCATGCCCTCATCCCGGGTCATCACCAGGAAGGCCTCCAGCTCGCCGGTGAAGAAGGTTGCCCGGCGCGGATAGTCGAACGCCAGGGTCGCCAGGGCATCCAGGATGCGGGTCTTGCCCATCACCCGGCCCCAGCGGGTCTCCACTCCTATGATGCCAACGATGATCTCGGGGGGCACCCCGTAGATCTGCTGCGCCCGATTGAGCTCGCTCTCGTACTCACGCCAGAAGCTGACGCCGTTTTGCACATTGTCCGGGGTGATGAACTTGGCGCGGTAGCGATTCCAGGCACCGGTCGGCCCTGTGGGCGGCGTGGTGGTGGGCGCCTGGGCGTCCATCAGCCGGATGATCCAGTCGTAGCGTTCGGCCTGGGCCAGCACCCTATGCAGCTCGGCGCCGTTGAAGCCGTGCTTGTCGACCATGCGCTGCACGAACTGATCCACGTTGCTGCGGTTGGCGAAGTCTCCCTTGCTGACCCCCTGCTGGTAGAAAGGTTTGCTCGGCGGCGTCTGATTGATGAAGGCGCTCCGGGGCTGCGGCTTGACCACGGGCTTGGGGGCCGGTGTGCTGCTGCAGCCATACAGCAGAGGGAACAGGGAGAGGGTGAAAAGAAGGCGACGCATATGGTTCTCGTGAGCCTGAAAAAGAGTGCCGTCATGGTAAAACATTGGCGTCCATGCGCAAGTGCTCAGTGCAGGGCCTGGGGGCCATATTCATCAGCCGCTGAATTCGCCGACAGGCCCCTCTCCTCTCAACGCAGGGTGTGGTAGCCGCTCCAGAGCCGGGTCAGGGTGGTGATGGCGCAGAGCAGGGCAAAGCCGTAGGCGAGCGGGGCGAAGGCGGCGGGCCAGAGGCACATCAGCACGAACAGGGCGATGGTCTCGCTCCCCTCGGTCAGGCCGCCCAGATAGTAGAGGGACTTGTGGTGGTAGACGGGGTTCTCGATGCCGCGCTTGCCCGCCATGACGGCAAAGGCCAGGAAGCTCGAGCCCGTGCCCATGAAGGCGAACAGCAGGGTGGCGGCGGGCAGGGCGTTGGCGGGGTCACCGAGGGCAAAGCCCAGCACCACGGCGGCATAGAAGATGAAGTCGAGGCTGATGTCGAGGAAGCCGCCGCAGTCGGTGATCCCGGTCTGGCGCGCCACGGCCCCATCCAGGCCGTCTAGCAGCCGGTTGAACAGGATGGCGGCGAGGGCCCAGCCGTGCCAGCCCAGTGCCAGCAGCGGCAAGGCCAGCATGCCGACGGCAAAGCCGGTGAGGCTTATCTGGTTGGCGCTGATCCCGGCCCGACACAGGGGGGCGGCCAGCAGCTGGAGGGGGCGGCGAATGAGGGGGATCAGGTGGCGATCAAACAAAGTCGGAGTCCTCTTTGGTCAAGCAGGGAGTGGTGAGTGTCAGGACAGTCCCCGGGGCATCCTCCTCGTCGTGGGTAACCAGCAGGGCGGGCATGCCGAGCGTCTTGAGCCGCTCGAATACCAGGGTTCTGAAGGCCGCCCGTAGCGGCTTGTCCAGCCGGGAGAAAGGCTCGTCCAGCAGCAGGGCCTCTGGTTCTGCCAGCAGGGCCCGCAGCAGGCTGACACGTGCCTTCTGACCGCCGGAGAGCTGGCCCGGCAGCTTGTCCGCCTGCCCTGCCAACCCCACCTCTGCCAGCGCCTCGAGGGCGCAGGCCCGTCTCGCCGCCATCCCCCTGAGATGCGCCGGCATGCCGAACATCAGGTTCTCTGCCACCGTCAGATGGGCAAACAGCAGATCGTCCTGAAACAGCATGCCGATGCGCCGCGCCTGGGGCGCCAGGGGGGTGAGCAGCCGCTCGCCGAGCCGTATCTCCCCCGCCAGCCGGATAGGCCCAGGGGGCAGCACCCCCGCGAAGGCCGCCAGCAGGGAGCTCTTGCCGCAGCCGCTCGGGCCCATCAGGGTCAGCACCTCGCCGGGGGCCACCGTCAGGGGGGGCAGTGTCAGCATGGGGTGATCATCCAGGTAGAGGGTGAGCTCGGTGGTATGCAGCATGATCAATGCCTCAGTGCGGGGTTGATACGGCGGGGCAGCCAGAGCACCAGGCCGTAGATGAAGAGTGGCAACAGCAGTTGCAGCAGGCCATAGAGGCCAGCCAGTCGCCGGTTGAGGCCGCTGCCTATGGCCACCGCCTCGGTGGTGATGGTGACCACGCGGCCCGCGCCAAACAGCAGGGTGGGCAGGTATTGGGCCAGGCTCACCGCCGCCCCGACCCCGAAGGAGAACAGCAGCGGCCGCGCCAGCAGCGGCCCCTTCACCTGCCACCAGGCGCGCCAGGGGCTGGCTCCGAGGGAGAGTGCCGCCCGGGTGAGGCGATCGTCGAACTGGCGATAGGGGCCGTGCAGGCAGAGATAGACGTAAGGGAAGACAAACAGCAGCTGGCTCCAGAGCACCCAGCCCGGTCCTATGCCGTCGACGCCGCCAAGCCAGTCGATCTGCAGGCGCAACCCGAACAGCAGGCTGGCCTGGGGCAGCAGCAGCGGCAGGCAGATGAGCCAGAGCGGCCACTGGCTGTGGTGGGGGCGGCGGCCCTGCTGCGCCTCCAGGGCGAGCACCGCCAGCAGCAGCGAGAGGCCGGCGCAGAGCAGGGCCAGCCATAGGCTCTGCCACAGCAGGGGCCCCAGGGTGGGCAGCAACTCCAGCCAGTGGTGGCCGCTCCATTCGCTGGGCCAGAGCGCGGGGAAGGACCAGCGCCGGGCCAGGGACCAGAGCAGCAGGGAGGCCAGCACCAGCAGGTTGATGGCGAGCAGGACCCAGACCCCTGCCCGGGTGAGGCGCTCGGGCCAGGGCGAGGGGAGGCTGCGCCTGCCGTCCAGCCAACGGGCCTTGCCAAGCGTCCCGTGGCTCCACTCCAGCAGCCGCAGGGCGGCGAGCAGCAAGAGGTTGAGCGCCAGCAGCAGCAGGGCGCCGCTGGCGCTGGCCCCGCGCCACTGGAGGTCCGGGTCCTGATACCAGAGCCAGAGCCGCACCGCCAGGGGAGCTGGCGCATCGGGCCCCAGCAGCAGGGCGAGATCCACTACCCCCAGGCCATAGGCCGCCACCGCATAGAGGGGCAGGCGCAGGGCGGGCCAGAGCGCGGGCAGCAGCAGGCGCCACCAGATCTGCGACCCGCTGAAGCCCATGGTTTGCCCAAGCCACTGCTGGCGGCTGACTCGGGCAGGGTCGAGGGCCGAGAGCGCCATCAGCAGCAGAAAGGGGGTCTCTTTCAAGATGAGCGCCAGGATGAGGCCGAGCCCCCAGGGATCTCTCAGGGTCTGCCAGTCGGGCGGCAAGTCAAAGCCGGTGAGGGCGGGGGAGATCAGGCGCAACAACCAGCCGGAGGGGGCGAGCAGGAAGGCCACGCCGATGGCGAAGGCGACGTGGGGCAGGGCCAGCAAGGGGGAGAGCAGGCGGCGCAGCCAGCGCATCCAGGGGCGCCCCTCCCCCCGGGCGAGCAGCAGGGCGGTGAAGAACAGGGCCCCCAGGGTGGAGGCCCCCGCCACCCAGAGGCTCAGGCCCATCGAGTGCCAGAGCCCAGGCTGGGCGAGCAGCAGGCTGACATGGCCTTTGGCCAGGCCTTCAAGCAGCAGGAGCAGCAGACCGCCGGCGACAGGCGCGGCCAGCGACAGGGCGCACAGCAGGAGAAAGAGGAGGCGCCAGGGCCGGATGCTCATGGTCTAGTGGCCGTAGCGTTCGGCCCAGGCCGCTTCCAGCCGGGTCTGCCAGCTGGGATGGGGTTCGGCCACCGCCTTGAAGCGCAGGGCCGGCTGACGGTTCCCCGGCAGGGCATCCTGGCGCAGCACGCTGGGGTCCCCCCAGAACGCGGGATCCACCTTGCGGGCCTGGGCGGTGGGGCTCAGCAGGAAGTTGGCCACCACCTTGGCACCGGCCCGGGCGCTGGCGTTGAAGGGGATGGCGAGGAAGTGGCTGTTGGTCAGGGCCCCCTTGGCCATGGCAACGGCCTTCACCGCAGGGGGCAGGGTGCCGTTTTGCACCGAACTCTGGGCCTCGCCCGGGTTGAAGCTGATGGCCATGGCCAGCTCGCCGTCATCGAGCAACTGTTTGGTCTCGGCGGCGCTGGTGGGGAAGAGCTTGCCCTTGCGCCAGAGCACGGGGTGCAGCTGATCGAGCCAGCCCCAGAGCGGGGCCGTGAGGCGGGCAAAGTCGGCGTTGCTCGCCTCCCGATAGAGGGGCGCAGGATCGGCGGTCAGCTCCAGCAAGATCTGCTTGAGGAAGCTCGAGCCATGAAACTGGGGCGGCTTGGGGTAGGTGAAGCGGCCAGGGTTGGCCCTGGCCCAGGCGAGCAGCTCGGCCGCCGAGGTGGGCGGGGTGGCCACCTCGTCCCCATTGACCATCAGGTTGAGCTGGCCTATGCCCCAGGGGGCCTCTAGCCCGGCGACCGGCAGGGTGAAGTCCTCGTGCACCGGCAGCTTGGTGTCCACCAGTGCCATGTTCGGCAGATCCTGGGTGAAAGGGGCCCCCAGCAGCCCCTGCTCCTTGAGCGCCTTGAAGTTCTCGCCGTTGACCCAGAGCAGGTCGATGGGGCCGTCCGACGTCTTGCCCGCCTGCTTGCTGGCCAGCAACTGGCTGACGCTCTGGGCTATGTCATCCACCTTCACCTGCACCAGGGTGACCCCGTATTGGCGCTCAATCTCCTGACCCGCCCATACCAGGTAGGCGTTGATCTCCGGGCTGCCGCCCCAGGCATTGAAGTAGACGCGCTGGCCCTTCGCCTCGGCGAGGGTCTGTTGCCAGGTCGTCTCGGCGGCGTGGAGCTGGGTCGTCAGCAGCAGGGCGGCGGTGAGCAGGGGGCGGAGCAGGGCGCGAACTCGGGTCTTGAACATGGTGAGGGTCTCGTGGGCTCAGGCGCCGCGGCGCCAACTGTGATAACGGGCCAGCAGGGTCAACAGGCGGGTGGGCTGGTGGGCCCGCTTCCACTCACCCGCCACGTATTTGTTCCCCTCCATCAGGGTGGGATAGGCGTGGATGGTGCCCAGGATCTTGCCAAGCCCCAGGTGGTGGCGCATGGCGAGCACAAATTCGGCGATCCGCTCGCCGGCGTGAGCGCCCACTATGGTGGCGCCAAGGATTTTATCCTTGCCCGGCACCGTCAGCACCTCGACAAAGCCGTGGCGCTCCCCGTCGGCGATGGCGCGATCCAGCTCGGCCAGATTGAAGCGGGTCGCCTCGAAGGGAATGCCTTGGGTCTCGGCCTCCTTGCGGTTGAGGCCGACCCGGGCAATCTCGGGGCTGGTGTAGGTGGCCGCCGGGATCACCCTGTAGTCAGCCTTGAAGCGCCTGAACTGGCCAAAGAGGGCGTTGACGGCGGCATACCAGGCCTGATGGGCTGCGAAGTGGGTGAACTGGTAAGGGCCAGCGACGTCTCCCACCGCCAGTATGCTGGGGTAGTTGGTGGCGAGGAAGCCATCGACTGCTATGGTGCCACGGGGGGCCAGCTCCACCCCCAGCTCTTCGAGCCCGAAGCCGCTCACGTTGGCGACCCGGCCCAGGGCAAGCAGCAGCTGATCCCCCTCAACCAGGTGCGTTTCCTCCCCCCGGCGCAGTTGCAGCCGGATAGGCAGCGTGCCCTCGGCCGCGGGCTCGTAGTCGGCACGTTCCGCCCGCCAGCCGGTGAGTAGCCGCACGCCGTCGCGGGTCATCTGTTCGGCCAGCGCCTCGGCGACCTCCCGCTCTTCCCGGGGCAGCAGCTGATCGGCGAGCTCCACCAGGGTGACGGGAATGCCGAGCAGGGCAAGGCTCTGAGCCAGCTCGCAGCCGATGGGGCCGCCACCGAGCACCAGCAGGTGGCGGGGCGGTTCGCGTAGCTGCCAGAGGCTGTCCGAGGTGAGGTAGGGCACCTGCTCGAGACCCGGCAGCTTGGGCACCAGGGGCCTGGCCCCCGTGGCGATGACGATGTGGCGGCTGCTCAGGCGTCTGTCGTCCACCTCCAGCTCCCAGGGGGAGACGAGGCTGGCCCGGCCCTGGATGCACTCCACCCCCAGCTCCTGATAGCGTTCAACCGAGTCGTGGGGTTCGACCTCCCTGATCACCTCGGCCACCCGTGCCATCACGGCGGCAAAATCGGCCTGTGATTGGCTGGGGCTGAAGCCAAGCTCGCCGGCCTTGCGCTGTTCAACGGCGAAGCGGGCGCTTCGGATCAGCGCCTTGGAGGGAACGCAGCCGGTATTGAGGCAATCTCCCCCCATTTTGTGCTGCTCGATCAGCGCCACCCTGGCCTTGACCGCGGCGGCGATGTAGCTGGTGACCAGGCCCCCGGCACCGGCGCCCACCACCAGCAGGTTGTAGTCGAAGCGAGCCGGTTTGCGGTAGAGGCCGTGCAACCGGCGCAGGGCGAGCCTGCGTTGCAGCCAGCGCATCAGCCAGGTCATCAGGCCGAGCAGGGTCAGGGCCGCCACCAGACCGGGGGAGAGGATCTTGCCCGTGCTGGTGAGGGTGGCGAGCTCGCTGCCCGCCAGCACATAGACGAAGGTGCCCGGCAGCATGCCGAGCTGGCTGACCCAGTAGTAGGTACTGACTCTGATGGGAGTGAGCCCCATCAGCAGGTTGACCAGAAAGAAGGGGAAGAGGGGGATGAGGCGCAGGCTCAGCAGATAGAAGGCCCCATCCTTCGCCATGCCGGCCTCAAAGGTGGCCAGCTTGTCCCCGAAGCGGCGGCTCACCCAGTCGCGCAACAGGAAGCGGGCGCTGAGAAAGGCCAGGGTGGCTCCCAGGGTGCTGGCAAAGGAGACCAGCAGCAGCCCCCAGCCGACGCCGAACAGGGCGCTGCCCCCCAGGGTCAACAGGGCGGCACCGGGCAGGGAGAGGGCGGTAGTGATGACGTAGAGGAGCGTGAACAGCAGGGCCGCCTGGCCGAAGTGCGCCTGCACCCAGGCCGAGGCTTGCTCCTGGTGGGCCTGCAACCGGGAGAGGCTGAGGTAGGCATCGAGATCGAAGACGAAGAAGGCGCCGACCAGACTTCCCATCACCAGCAACAGCAGCAGGCGGCCCCGGCTCATTGGCCCTCCCTGTCGGAGGGCGCCGGGCGCTCGGGCTGCACCGGCAACTGGCAGAAGCCCTGGGGGGCGATGTCGAGGGCGGCATTGAACTTGGCCGACATGTTCTGGAAGGCGATGAGGCCGGTGAGCTCCACCAGGGCATCATCATCGAACCAGGGCTTGAGCCGCGCGACCTGCTGGTCGCTCACCCCGTCCAGCCCCGTCATGGCCTCGGTGTAGTCGAGCACCGCCCGCTCGCGCTCATCGAACAGGGGGCTTTGGCGCCACTGGGCCAGCGCCTCCACCTTGTCGCTGGAGCCGGCGCGCTTGATGAGGGTCATGGCGTTGATGTCGACGCAGAAGCGGCACCAGTTGAGCTGGGAGACCCGCACCGTCACCAGGGAGCGCAGCACGGGGTCGATGGGGGAGCGCTTGCGGTTGATGACGCCGTAGAGAGTGGCGACGGCGGCAAACAGGCGCGGCGAGCGGCCCCAGCACTTGCCCGGGATCAGCACCTGACCGTAGTTGCGCTGCTGCAGCCAGAAAAAGGGTCGGATAAACCAGGCATATTCCCGATCAGGCTTGACCTCAACGCGCATGTTATTCCTCTTGTTCCATTTTCTGCATCTTGGGTTTGTAGGCGCCCCCCAGCCGCTCGTTGAGCCGGCTCAGGAAGTTCTGGATCCGTGCCCGGTTGACCCCCAGATCGCTGCGCCCCTGACGGGAGGCGGATCGCATGTCGACCCGGGTCTCTTTCGGCCCGGTGAAGACCCGCAGCGCCACGTCATCCTCAAAGCCGAACCAGCCGGTGGTGACCACGGCATCGAGGCCGTCCGGGCTCGGGCGCACCCGCCAGCCTAGCTCCGTCATCAGCTCGTCCGCTTCGGCGAGCACCTCGGCCGGGGAGGCGTGGGTATAGAGAGGACCGGGGTTGCCGGGAAAAACTTGCAAGGGAGGGGGATTGACGGGGAGATCCTCTGCCGTTCTCAGCTGCTCGGCCCACAGCAGACGGGGCGGATGATGGGGATCCGTGCTGACGTCGTTGGTGAGCGGCGAGCGCAGCGCTTGAACGACAAACAGCAGGGGCAGCAGCAGGGGGGCTATGCCCCAGGCATCGGCCCACAGACAGGGGGAGCTGCGGTAGCGCCAGGGCAGGCGCAGCAGGAGCCCGAGGCTTATCAGGGCGCTCGCGAGGCAGAGGGCGAAACCGAGCCACCAGGGCCAGAGATGAGCCCGGCTGCCGAGGGCGCCCCCCAGGGGCAGCACCCAGGCCAGCAGGGGCCACCATAAATAGCTGTGCATATGCAGGATCCACTGGTTATGATGGAGCAATGCCCAGAAGGATAAACTTAATTGTCTGATAACGTTAGTAAATTATCTTTATCTTGGCGCTTTTTGCCGCCCTGGGCCGCAGGCGCTGCAGGGCGGCAGCCAGGGTCCGGTCGAGCCCTTGTCAGGGCAGGGGGCGCGGGGAGGGCCCTCAGTTGCGGTAGAGCACCTTGATGAGGTGGAAACCGAACTTGGTGCGCACCGGCCCCAGCACGGTCAGGAGTTCCCCCTTGAAGACGGCATCGTCAAAGGCCTTGACCATGTCCCCCTTGGAGAACTCCCCCAGATCGCCGCTGCGCTTGGCGGAGGCGCAGGTGGAGAAGCGCTTGGCCATCTGGCCGAAGTCGGCCCCTTTGGCGAGTTTTTCCTTGATCTCGAGACACTCTTTTTCGGTCTTGACCAGAATGTGCTGAGCACAGGCTTTTTTCATCGGAACGCTCCTCGGCGAGGGTAAAGGGGGCGCAAGGGTACTCCAATTCGGTGCGCGCGTCAGCCCCGCCGGCGGCACATCAGCCGCGGGGATGGGTCGCCAGACGTGACCTGGGGCGAGACTGCCAGAGGATCTCCAGCCCCAGCAGGGCGTAGAGGCTCCAGATGGCCAGGGGATTGAGCCAGTCGCCGCCGAGCTGCAGGGTGAGCAGGGCGCCACCGACCAGCAGCAGGACTATCCCGGGCAGGCGCCAGTGGGCCGGCAGCGGTGCCAGCATGGCCAGCCCCAGCAGCAGGGCGAGCCCGAAGGGCAGGTTGAGGGCGGTGAAGGCCAGGGCCTGCTGGCCGTTCATACCGGTCAACAGGGCCAGCAGGGCACTGCAACAGGCCAGGAAGGTGACGAATTCGAGTCGGTCGGCTATGTAATCAGCAAGTTGTTCGCTACGTAAGTGCATGGGATCTCTCCTGCGATTGATGACATCAGTGTGGGGCAGGGAAGGTGGCAGTGGCAGCGGGATAAATCGATTGGATTGAACGAAGCTTTAGTGCCACCTATTCAAGTTGTTGATTTAAAATTATTTTCCTGTTCAATAGCATGACATGGCAATGGGGGCACCAGACGGTGATGTCAAGCCTGTCAGGGGATCTGGGGTCTCAAGGTCCGGGGCCGTCCGACAGGGGCTGTCGCGTGGCGAGCGCAGCAACGCCGAGGGCGGCGACGGGAAGGCGCTGCCGGTATCGGACCTGGGTGCCGATTTTTTGTACGACCCTTGCCGGGAGAGTGCACACTTTCCCTCATTGGCGGACTGTTTTCCTGTCAGGCCCAGGTGAAAGCCGGCTCCGGAAGAGGACGCCAGCCCCGGGGGAGAGGGGGATTTCGGGACTGCGGTTATGCTAGGATGAGCCGCGCTCGCCTGGGGTGAGCCCCATTATCATTCTAAATCGAACAGTTTTTTAATTATGTTATTCGGGGAAATTGACGTTTGACAGGATGCCATCCTATTTTGCCTGCCGGGTTCACCTCACCCGGGCGAACCCGTCGCCCCGGGCTCGTCACCTTGCTGCTCGCCCTCTCTCTGTGGCTGCTGGTGACCCCCGCCATGGCGGCCAAGCTGACCTATCAGATCAAGGGCATCAAGGGGGAACAGAAGGATAACGTCGAGGCCTATCTCAATGCCCTGCCGGTCTACCAGGAGCGCCAGTATCGTCCCGCCCGCGCCAAGATCACCGAGAGCGTGCAAAAAGCCCTGCAGGTCTATGGCTACTACCAGCCGAAGATCACCCTCAATCGCGACAAGAAATCCCCCGCCAGGGTAGTGATCGAGATAGCGCGGGGGGAGCCCGTGCTCATCTCGCGCCTCGACATTCTGCTGGAAGGAGAGGCGGGCAGCGACGAGGTCTACAGCGAGCTGCTGGACAAGTTGCCCCTGAAGGAGGGGGATCCCCTCAACCATGGCAAGTACGAGTCCATCAAGGCGGATCTCGGCAGCCTGGGGCTGGCGCGGGGCTATTTTGACGCCAAGATCAGCAAGAGTCAGGTGAAGGTCTTCCCGGATCAGGGCAAGGCCGAGATCTATATCCTGTTCCGCTCAGGTCCTCGCTATCACTTCGGCGAGATCCACTACGATGCGACGCCGGAGGCCCTGCGCCTGATCCGGCCGCTCATCAACATCAAGAGTGGCGATCCCTATCTGGCGATCCGGCTGGCCGAGATGTCCCAGGACGTCTCCTCCACCAAGCTGTTCAAGCAGGTGGACATCAAGCCCATGATCAGCCAGGCCGAGGGAAACTTGGTGCCGGTGCAGGTGACCCTCTCGAACCGGGTCGACCACGAGATCGAAACCGGTATCGGCTATGCCACGGACGTGGGGCCGCGCCTGAGTGCCACCTGGGAGAAGCCCTGGGTCAACCGTTATGGCCACAGCCTCTCCAGCACCGCCAAGATCTCGGCCCCGGAGGCTGAGCTCAGTTTCGACTACCAGATCCCGGTCGGCAACCCGCTGCGGGACTATTACTCCCTGCAGGCCGGCTATCAGTACACCGACAACAACGATACCCGATCCGATCTGGCCACCTTCGGCGTGCACCGCTGGAAGCGGCGGCCGGAGAGCTGGGACAGGGACGTCTTCATCCGGCTGGAGAACGAGCGCTACGTGCAGGGCAACGACGAGGGGAACAGCCTGCTGCTGATCCCCGGGGTCTCCTGGTCGCGGCTGCGGGTGCGCGGTGGCCTGGTGCCGGACTGGGGGGATCGTCAGCAACTGACGACGGAATTCTCCAGCCCTTACTGGGGCTCGGACATCAACTTCATGCGGGTGTGGGGACGCAGCAAGTGGTTGCGCACCCTGGGAGAGGATCACCGCTTCCTGATGCGGGTCGAGCAGGGAGCCATCATAGGGGATGACTTCTCCCTGGTGCCGCCCTCCCTGCGTTTCTTCACCGGTGGCGATCAGACCATACGTGGCTACGGCTATGAGACCGTCTCGCCGAAGGACGAGGATGGCAAGCTCACCGGCGGGCGCTACACCAGTGTGGGCAGCCTAGAGTACAACTACCGCTTCAGCGACAAGTGGCTCGGCGCCCTGTTCGTGGATGGCGGCACGGCCACCGTCGACTACAGCGAGGCCTGGAAGATAGGCACCGGGGTGGGGGTGCGCTGGGTGACGCCCATCGGCCAGGTCAGGCTCGATCTGGCGGTGGCCATCTCCGAGGAGGACAAGCCGTTGCGGCTGCATTTCGCGCTGGGGCCCGAATTATGATCCGATTTGAACCCACTCATCCTCGTTTTTATTTCTCCTGGCCGCTGCGGCTGCCTCTTTCGCGGGGGTCTGCGCTGTGATCTGGGTAAAGCGTATTTTCTTGTGGCTCATGGGGCTCGTCTTCCTGCTGCTCATCGGTGTCAGCCTGCTGGGCTTCACCCATCAGGGCAACAAGTGGCTGTGGCAGCAGGCCAAAGGGGCGCTGCCTTCCCTCAAGGGGGAGCTGGTGGCGGGGCAACTCGGCTATGGCTGGACCCTGGAAGGGGTCGGCTGGCAGGACGAGCTGGTGGACGTCACGGTGGAGCGGGCCGTGCTGGACTGGGATCTCGGCAAGCTGCTGCAGGGCAAGCTCTGGATCAAGTCCCTGACGGTCACCCGCCCGGTGGTGAAGGTCGCCGAGTCTGAGCCTGTGCCGGAAGAACCCACCGAGCCCTTCGTCTGGCGCCCGTTGCCACTGCGCATCCAGGTGGACAGCCTCAAGGTGACGGATTTGGACCTGGCCGTGCCTGGTGTTGGGGTGACCCTCAAGGATCTGGAGATAGGCGCCACCCTGGATCGCAAGGGGCTCATCGTGCGCGGGCCCGTGCTCGATGATCTCGACATAGTGCTGGCAGAGGCCCCCAAGGAGGCTGCCGCCAGCAAAACGCCTGCCGACAAAGGGAAGAAACCCGCCAAGCCGGTGCAGAACAAGGCTGCCGCTGACAAGCAGGACAAACCGAACAAGCAGGAGAAGGACTCCTCTCTGACGGCGGGCAAGCCGTCCGAGGAGAGCCTGGCTGACAAGAGCGGCAAGGAGAAGGCCGCGAGCAAGCCCGAGCCCATCCTGCTGCCCGAGATCCGCCTGCCATTCCCCATCCAGCTGGAAGGGCTCGCGGCGACCCGGGTTCGCTATCAGCAAGGGGAGCTGGTCGAGGGACTCGACACCCTGCAACTGTCGGCTCGTGCTCAGGATGATCGTATCGACGTGCGCGAGCTCTCCTTGCGCCACGCCATGGCGGATCTGGTGCTCAAGGGCCATGTCACCCTGACCTCGGATTATCCCCTCGCCCTGACCCTGGATGCCAAGGCCCGCAAGGGATTGCTGGAGAACCAGCTCAAGGGGGAGCAGGCGAATCTGATCCTGGAGGGCTCCGTGGGCAAGCTGGGGTTGGCGCTCAAGGCCAAGGGACCGGTCACCGCCAATCTCAAGGGGACGCTGGCGACGCTGGATCCCGACTTGCCCTTCGATCTGGCACTGGACTGGAAGAGCCTTGCATGGCCCCTTCACAAGCCCGTCAAGGATGAGCCCAGCTACCGGCTGGACAAGGGCACCCTGAGCGCCAAGGGCACGCTCTCGGGCTATCAGTTTGCGCTCAAGACCGCCGGCAAGGGGACGGACGTGCCCCCCTTCAAGGTGGCACTCTTGGGCAAGGGGGATCTCGGCCAGCTGAGCCGGGTCGAACTGCTGCTCAATGCCCTGAAGGGGGAGCTCAAGCTCGATGGCAAGCTCGCATGGCGCAAGGGCGTCCAGTGGCAGGGCACCACCGAGTTCAAGGGGATCAACCCGGCCGAGCTGGTGCCCGAGATCAAGGGGACGCTGGCGGGCAAGATAGCCAGCCGCTTCGAGCTGGATGAGGCGGGCCACTGGCAGCTGGCGCTGCCGGAGCTCAAGGTCGACGGCAAGCTCAACCAGCATCCCCTGGCGCTCAAGGGATCTCTCAGCGGCAACGACAAGATGGAGTGGACCATCCCTGCCCTGGCGCTGCAAAGCGGCCCCAACCAGTTGCAGGCCAAGGGGTCGCTCACCGCCCAGGCCTGGAAGCTGGATGCCCAGGTAGATGCCCCCAAGCTCGGCGGCATCTACCCCGGTCTCGGCGGTGATCTCAAGGGACAGGTGCGTGTCACCGGCAACCAGCAGGCACCGAGGGTGAATGTGGATCTGGCCTCGAGCCGCCTCGCCTATGCGAGAACCGTGTTCAAGAAGACGGCCATCAAGGGCAATGCTCTGGTGGGGGACAAACCGGCCGGCGAGCTGGCCCTGACGGTGGCCAGCCTGGTGCAGGGGACGACCACGCTCTCCCAGATAGCCCTGAACCTGAGTGGCGATCTCGACCGTCACGGACTCACCTTGACCATGAAGGGGGATCCGGTGGCGGCGGATCTGAGCCTGAATGGCAGCCTGCGCGGGGATCGCTGGCGTGGCGCCCTCTCCGAGCTCAAGCTGAAGACCCCCCTCAAGCGCTGGACCCTGTCCGCCCCCTGGTCCCTGGATCTGGACTTGGCCAGGCAGCAGCTGACCATGGGGGATCTCTGCCTGGGCTCCCAGAAGGCCAGCCTCTGTGTCAAGGGCAGCCAAATCTCGGCCGCCCAGGGGAGCCTGGAGTTTGCCCTGAACGAGTTCGACCTCAAGCGGCTGCGTCCCTGGTTGCCGGACAACTTCCGCTGGCTGGCGGTACTGTCGGCGGACGGGCGCGCCAGCTGGCGCGGCAATCAGCCGACCCTGCACGCCACAGTGCGCACCACGCCGGGCACTTTCGTGGCCGACGAGCTCAAGACCGAGTATCAACGTCTGGAGCTGGGGTTGGACTTCGAGCGCCAGCAGGCCGCCATCCGGGTCGATTTCGCCTCCAGACAGATCGGCAATATCGACACCGACCTGCTGATCCGCGAACCTGCTGGCCGTGGCCAATTGTCGGGTCAGCTCAAGTTTGACGATCTCAAGCTGACGACCTTTGCTCCCCTCATCCCCGAGGTGCGCTCCCTGCAGGGGATCATCTCGGCCGATGCCCGCTTTGATGGCACCCTGGCCGCCCCCCTGCTGTACGGTGAGCTGAACCTGCTGGAGGGGGAGGTGCAGACCCATTCCGACATGGTGACCCTCTCCAGGCTGGTGACCCGCCTCAAGATAGACGGCAACCGGGCCGAACTCGACGGCTCCATGCTGGTGGGCAAGGGGCCGCTCACGCTGGGGGGCTGGCTGAGCTGGGCCAGGCTGCCGGTGACCGGCAGCCTCACCATCAAGGGCAAGGATCTGGAAGCCCAATACCCGGGCATGGGCCGGGTCAGGGTGACGCCGGACATCGCCATCTCCCTGGGAGAGGAGACCAGGGTCAGTGGTCAGGTGGACATCCCCTGGTCGCGCATCCTGGTCAAAACACTGCCGGAGAGTGCGGTGGCGGTCTCAGATGACGTGACCGTCATCTATGACGATCTGCCGCCGGTGCCCAAGACGGCGCCCCTGCCGATGGAGATCAAGCTCGCCATCCGCCTCGGTGACGATGTCCGGCTGGAGGCCATGGGGCTCAAGACCAAGGTGACGGGAGCGCTCGGCATTCGCCAGGATCCCTCCAAGCCGCTGGCGGGCAATGGTCAGCTGGAGCTCAAGGATGGGCGCTTCAAGGCTTATGGTCAGAACCTCATCATCAAGGAGGGGCGGATCCTCTTCTCCGGCCCCATCGATCAGCCCTATCTCAACATCGAGGCCTACCGGGATCCCGATACCATAGAGGATAATGTGACCGTTGGGGTCCGGGTGACGGGGCCGGCGGCCAAGCCGAAGATCACCGTCTATTCCGAGCCGCAGATGGCGCAGTCCGAGCAGCTCTCCTACCTGCTGCGCGGCAAGGGGCTGCAGACCAGTGGCGAGGATGGCGGCTTCAACGGCCTGCTGGTGGCAGGGGCGGTGAGCCAGGCGAGTGGCGTGGTCTCCAGTATCGGGGAGTCCCTTGGCATGAGCGATGTGGCACTCGACACCGCAGGGAGCGGTGACGATACCCAGGTGACCCTGTCTGCCTACCTGTTGCCCGGCTTGCAGTTCCAGTACGGCGTCGGGGTGTTCAGCCCCATCGCCGAGTTCAAGCTGCGCTACGAGCTGATGCCCAGGCTCTATCTGCAGGCCATGAGCGGGGTGGCCCAGGCGGTAGACATCTTCTATCGCTTCACCCTGTGAAGGCATGAGCACGACAACGGGAGGCCAAGGCCTCCCGTTTTTCATGGTGCTGTCTGGCAGGGCGGGATTGAGATGGCCCGGAAAAGCAAAAACCCGGCGCGAGGCCGGGTCTTCAGAAGAGTGGTGGAGGGAGAAGGATTCGAACCTTCGAAGGCAGAGCCGTCAGATTTACAGTCTGATCCCTTTGGCCGCTCGGGAACCCCTCCACGGGGTATGACCTGATTGTTGCACTTGAATGGTGGAGGGAGAAGGATTCGAACCTTCGAAGGCAGAGCCGTCAGATTTACAGTCTGATCCCTTTGGCCGCTCGGGAACCCCTCCCCAAGTGCGAGGCGCATACTAACAGATCTGTCGCGCTTGTGAACCCCTTGGCAGGGATTTTTAATGCTTAAAGGATTGGGTTCACGGCCGATAAGCAATGAAACCTTCATTTCCAAGATTTATCTCATGCTGCCCAGTGCGATTCGTGATCGATTGCTCGTCGATGAAGCCCAGTTGGGCCAGCGGCTCAACCAGGATCTCCGCCAGGGAGACAGGGCCGACTTCCGGCTGCACCTGGCGCTACTGACCGACGCGGTCGAGGAGCAACCCTGGTTTGGGGGCGCGCCGGCAGCGCCGCAGCAAGAGCAGGCATGGCGTACCCATTTCGGCCTGATGCCCCAGGCCGCCTTGCAGGGAGATCTGCAGGAGTCAGACGCCGGTGCGCTCAACGAGCGTCTGCAGCAGGGGGGTTGCATGGCCGATGTGCGGCTCTGGCTGGCGCTGCGATCCCCTCCGCTGGTCAACCGGACACCGGCGCTGGATCCCGCGGTGTATGACAATCTCTCGGCGCTTGGGCGGGAACGCTGGCAAGGCAAGCTGGCTTCCCAGCCAAGAGACGAGGATCCCTTGCTCATGCTGCCGTTGCTGGATGATCTGACGCGCGGAGTGGATGCGCGCTTGCGTTGGCTGGCTTGATGCCAGAGGCACAGGAACAAGATGCAAAAAGGCGGGATGACCCGCCTTTTTGCATTAATGAAGAGATAACAGTCTGGATCAGGCGTCGGCTTCGTCCACCTCGGGAACATCCTTGCCTACGACCGCCGCGCGGCGAGCGAGGGGTTTTTCGATGTGGCGATTGAGCTGGCGCTCCAGCTTCTGGCCCAGATCAGTGATGGCGGCATACAGATCCTCGTGCTCTGCCTGCGCAAACAACTTGCCGTTGGGAATGCCGGCGGTGGCCTCGACGATATACATCAAACGCTCTTTGGAGATGATCACATGGGGTGTGATAAGAGGCACCTGAAGACGCTCGAGCTTTTCAAAACGGGATTCAATGCGCTCGCGGATGGCTGGGGTAATGTCGATGATTTTACTGGTCATTTCGATTTTCATACTTGGCCCCCTTCGGGTCGTCTTGCTTGTGTCTTCACCCTCAGATTACCCATGTGGTTGGATGAAAATGTGACATGCGTCACAAAACATCCCCTTGGTGATCCGGCAATCCCTAAATTGTGAGCTTTTCCCGTTTCATGCCAAAAACCGCTTGAGCTCAACGAAACGGGCAGGCAGTATGCGCGAATAGGATCGTTTCTGTCCCTCCCTTGGCAGCGCCTTGTGTCGACCCGATGTCTGGTTTTCACCGCTCAGTCTCGCATTTTCTCTACCCACATCGTTTATCGCATCGCAAAAGGATTGCCATGCGCCGGTGGTGATATGCGCACAAACGGACATGCTTTTCTGCATGTGTCGGGGTGGATAACGTGGTTGTAGTGTTGGAGTCGTAAATGAAGCAACAAGCCACCCAGATGATGTGGTTTTATGATCGGCAGCATGAGCAGTGGAGCCTGTCTGATCATCTCTCTTGCCAGCCCTGGCAGGAGGAAGGGGCTCATCCCTGGGCCCGCCAACTGGCAAAAGAAGATGTAGCCGGTTTCGCCGATTTTCTCGCAAGACTCCACCATTCGGGCCAACCCGGTCAGTTCATCGGCCACCTCTGCGATGAGGCTGGCACTGTGCATCATGTGCTCTGGTACGGCCAGTATGTGCCGGCCCAGCAGCTCTGCTGCGGCTGGCTGGCACCGCTGGAGATGTCCCACAATGCCGTGAGCCGCGCCGAGCCGTCAGCCGGCATCACTCCGCCACTTCCTCTGCTGCAGGCGCCCTTGCTGGCTCAGCTGGCGCAGGCGCTCTCCGCGAGGACTGGCCTCGATTTCTGTCATACCTTGGTCAACGAGCTGGCCCATATTCTGGGGGCCAACGCGGTCTGGCTGACGGAACGAGTGGGCCTTGACCGGCTCAGGGTGCTGGCGAGCCACGGCATCGACTTCAAGGAGTATGCCCTGGCTGACATGCCCTGCCAGCAGCTCTACAGGCAGGGCGTCACCAGTGCGACCCCCGTGAGTGAACCTCTTATCGGCTGCACCTGCCTGCCCCCGGGCCAGCACTACTACGCCCAGCCACTGCTGGATCGCAGTGGCCAGATCCTGGGCCATCTCGCCCTGCTGTTCCCGAACCAGACCCAGACCGCCGATCTGGGATCCGTGCTGACCATCTTCTCGGTGCGCATGGTGGCCGAGCTGGAGCGCCTGCAGAGCGACGCTCTGATGCGGCTTTCTGCGGTGGCGTTCGAAACCCATGAAGGCATCATCATCACGGATCCCGACTTCAAGATCCTGCGGGTCAATTACGCCTTCAGCCAGATCACCGGCTTCGACAGCCAGGGAGTGATAGGCCTGCACCTTGGCAACGACCTCTGGTCCGGTCTCGGGGGGCTAGGCTATGAGCTGAACGCCCTGGATCGCTGGCAGGGGGAGACCCTGCGTCTGCACGCCGACGGCCATGTCTATCCCCAGTGGGAAATCGTCACGCCGGTCCAGGATGACAAGGGGGGCATCAGCCACTATGTCATCTTCTTCGAAGACATCTCCGAGCGTAAGGCGGCGGAGCGCCGCATCCAGGATCTCGCCTATTACGACGAGCTGACCGGTTTGCCCAATCGCCGTCAGCTCCATGAGACCCTGGCCCAGGCGTTTGCGGAGGCGAGCCGCGAGCACCTGATCGGTGCCCTGCTGTTCATCGATCTCGATCACTTCAAGACCATCAACGACTCCCTGGGTCATGCCACTGGCGACTGGTTGCTCAAGGAGGTGGCGAGCCGCCTCAAGCGGTTGGTGCGACAGGGGGATTGTCTGGCCCGACTCGGTGGTGACGAGTTCGTGTTGCTGCTGCCCGGCCTCTCCATCAGCCCGCCCCAGGCCGAGATGCAGGCCGACCTCATCGCGGAGCGGCTCATCGGGGAGATTGCCGCCCCTTACAGTCACGGCGGCCAGGTGCTGCACATCGGAGCCAGCGTCGGTATCACCCTGTTCCCTGGCCGGGAGCAGGAAGCCGGGGACCTGCTCAAGCAGGCCGACACCGCCATGTATCAGGCCAAGTCGGCGGGCCGCAAGACGCGGCGTTTCTTCGATGCTTCCATGCAGTTGCAGGCTGATCGGCGCCTGCTCATTCACAACGAACTGCGCAGTGCCCTCAACAATCAGGAGCTGACCCTCCACTATCAACCCCAGCACATGGTCGAAGGGGGTGACATCATCGGGGTGGAGGCGCTTATCCGCTGGCAGCCGCCGGGGCGGGCCCTGGTCTCTCCTGCGGAGTTCATCCCCATCGCAGAGGAGACGGATCTCATCGTCGACATCGGCAATTGGGTGTTGCATGAGGCCTGTACCCAATATGTCTCCTGGGAGGAGAACGGGATCCACGTGCCCCAGCTGTCGGTCAACGTCAGTGCCAAGCAGTTCCATGCCCACGATTTCGTCGATCGCATTCACGATGTGCTGGCCGCCACCGGCATGGACCCCTCCTGTCTGAACCTGGAGATCACCGAGTCCGTGGTGCTCGGCCATGCGGAGGACACCATCAGCAAGATGGCCGAGCTCAAGACCCTTGGCATCAGCTTCGCCATCGATGATTTCGGTGCGGGCTACTCCTCCCTGAGCTACCTCAAACGGCTGCCCGCCGATGAACTCAAGATCGACCGATCCTTCATCCAGGACATCCCCAAGGATGGTGACAACATGGCCATCGTCGAGGCGGTGATCGCCATGGCCCGCCACATGGGATTCAACGTGACGGCCGAGGGGGTCGAGTCCCGCCAGCAGCTGGAATTCCTGCAGGCGCAGGGCTGCCATTTCTTCCAGGGCTATCTTGCCTCCAAGCCGCTGCCCGTGCCCTATCTGGAGCGCTACATCAGCCGCCTGACCCGCCATGATCGCGCCGCTCCTGCCGACAAAAATAGTGTGGCGTAGCGCCCATATTTAACGGGTAGAATGAAGGTATCTCACCACCGCCAACGGGCGGTGGTTATGCCTCTTCTTAAGGGAGAATGCCTTTCGTGAAAGCCGTGCAGGGAATCATCTTTTCGGCGCTGTGCGTGCCAGGGCTTGTGGCACCCGTCTTTGCGCAAACCATGGAGCAGTCCCTCTATCGTGAGGGCTATGACGCCGTGCGTGCCAACGATCAGGAGCGCTTCCAGCAGATCCGCGCCCGTCTCAACCACTATCCGCTGCTGCCCTATCTGGATTACTACCAGCTGGCGTTCCGGCCCGGGGCGGCAGATTACAACGACGTGACCCGTTTCATCCGCCAGCACGGGGATACCCCCCAGTCCAACCGTCTGGAGCGCGCTTACCTCACCTACCTGGCCCAGAGCCAGCAGTGGTCCCAATTCCTGCGCTTCTACCCGGCCAAGCCGAACTCCACCGATCTGCTCTGCATGCACTACCAGGCCCGCTACTACACCGGCCACAAGAGCGAGGCCCTGCAGGAAGCGGGCAAGCTCTGGCTGAGCGGCCAGTCCAGGCCCGATGCCTGCGATCCCCTGTTCCAGCTCTGGCAGCAGGCAGGCCTGCGCACCCAGGAGAAGATCTGGCAGCGGATGAACCTGGCTTTCGAGGCGCAGAACCCCAATCTCATCCGCCACCTCGGCGCCCAGCTGGGGGGGAGTCTGAAATCCTATGGGGATCAGATGATTGCCCTGTTTGAGCAACCGGCCAGGGTGATGAACCCGGTTTATTTCACGACGGCGCCGCAGTCGAGGCAGTTGCTCTCCCTGGGCCTGGCCCGCTATGCCAACGAGCAACCCGAGCCCGCCCTGCGCCAGCTGGGGGAGATGAAACGCCGCTTCGGCCTGAACCAGGGCGAGGTTGCTCGGGTGGAGCGGGCCGCCGCCCGCCGCCTGCTGCTGGACAGATCCACCGCCCAGCGCAGCTGGCTGGACGCGACCCTGGTGCGGATGAAGGATGCCGAGCTGGTGGAGCTGCGGGCACGCCTCGCCATCTGGGAGCAGGATTGGCGCGGCCTCGAAGGCTGGGTCAAGCGGATGCCCATGGCACTGCAGAAGGAGGATCGCTGGCGCTACTGGCTGGCACGCTCCCTGGAGGTGCAGGGGCGGCAAAAACCGGCGCGGGAGCTTTATCTCGAGACCGCCAATCTGCGCGGCTTCTATGGCTTCATGGCGGCGCAGCGCACCGGTGTGCCCTATCGCATCAAGAACCAGAGCGTGGGGCACAAGGTGCCGGACTGGCGCACCGCCAGCAGCCGCTGGCCTTTCCTGGTGCGGGTGCGCGAGCTGCTGGCGATGAACGAGATCGCGGCGGCGCGTTCCGAGTGGATCCACAACATGGATCGCAACCCCGTGGCCCAGCGCCTGGAGTTCGGTCATATCGCCCTCAACCAGGGCTGGCACGAGCTGGCGATCCTCTCCAGCATCCGGGCCGAGGCCTGGGATGCGCTGGACTTGCGTTTCCCCTTGCCCCTCAAGCGTACCTTCTCCCAGATGGCGCAGGAGCGCACCATGAACACCAGCCTGCTCTATGCCATCTCTCGTCAGGAGAGCGCCCTCTATCCGCTGGCGCAGTCGCCGGTCGGGGCGCGTGGCCTGATGCAGCTGATGCCAGCCACCGCGAGAGAGACCGCCAGCAAGCTGGGAGTACCCTATCGCAACGAGCAGCAGCTGTTCGACCCGGCCATGAACATTCGCCTCGGCAGCGCCTATCTCAAGCGGCTGCTGGACGTGTATGACGGCAACCGGATCCTGGCGGCGGCGGCCTACAATGCGGGCCCCGGCAGGGTCAAACGCTGGCGGGAACAGAGCACGAACAAACCGATGGATGTCTGGGTGGAGAGCATCCCCTATCGGGAGACACGCAACTACGTCCAGAACGTGCTCTCCTTCGATCTCATCTACCAGCACAAGCTGCAGCAACCCCTGCGTTTCATGTCGGAACGCGAGCTCAATCACGCCTATTGAGCGCGGGGGCAGTCGTGTCAGCGACTGCCTCCCATTCTTGCCTCAGAATGGTTATTATCCCTTAAGCTTTGTTACAAAAGGAAACCTGTCAGGTGATCGGGCGCCGCGTCTTGGTCTGACTGGTTCGATATAATGCCCGATCAACACAGACAGGCTTCCCCAACAAAGGAATTGAGAGTGGCAACTATCAAAGACGTATCTCAGCTGGCGAATGTGTCCATTTCGACGGTGTCGCGAGTCATCAACAACACGGCGCAGGTTGCACCCGAGAAGCGCGAGGCCGTGCTCGCGGCCATGAAGGAGCTGAGCTTTCGTCCAAACAGCTTCGCCCAGGCCCTGGTAAGCAAGCGTTCCAACTGCATCGGTGTCCTGGTTGGGGATCTCTGTGGTGGCCCCTTCTTCGCCCAGATGATGCGTGGCATCGAGAGCATGGTCGACAAGGCGAACAAGTTCACCATAGTGGTCTCCGGCAACCACGACGCGGCCCGGGAGCGTCACGCCATCCAGGCGCTGCTGCAACGCCAGTGTGACGCCCTGATCCTGCACAGCAAGGCGCTGCCGGACGAGGAGCTGAGCGAGCTGGCGTCGGGGTCCACCCCCATCGTCTTCATCAATCGCCAGGTGCCGGGCTGCGAGGAGCGCTGCGTCTGGCTCGACAACCAGGCGGGCATCACCACGGCCTGCCAGCACCTGCTGGATGCGGGACACAGCCGGATCGCCTTCATCACCTCGGATGACGAGGAGTTCGTCGATGGCCAGCAACGGATGGCCGGCTATCGCGTCGCCCTGCAACGGGCCGGCATCGAGCTGGATCCCGCCCTCATCGGTCGCGCCTTTGCCGACGAGAAGGGGGGCTATGTGGCCATGAGCGAGCTGCTGGAGCGCGGCGTTCCCTTCACTGCCGTGCTGGGCTTCAATGATGCCATGGTGGCGGGTGCCATCTCCTGCCTGCTGGAGCGGGGCTACAAGATACCGCAACAGGTCTCGGTGGTCGGCTTCGACGACATCCCCTATGCCCGTTACATCTATCCCAAGCTCACCACGGTGCGCTACCCCATCGAGGAGATGGGAGAGCGGGCCGCAGAGCTGGCCTTGCGCCTGCTGGATCACAAGCCGGTGGAGGGTCTGGCGCTCAAGTTTGAAGCGGAACTGGTACGCCGGGAGTCTGTGGCCTGAGCGATGGATTGGCCCCAAGTGGGCCAATTTTCTCGCCAAACATTGAAAGCGCTTTCAGAAATCCTTTTCAACTGTGATCAGCTTCAAAGCTTTATAACCGCGCAGTCACTAGCATAGGCCCCACGAATTAGGAGCGTGCGCTCCCGATTTTCCCGCTGTGGGAGGTAACCGGTTCATCCGGCTATTTCCTTCGTTACTTTCGACGGTCATCATAGGATGGCCGTTTTTTTTTGCCGAGATTTTGCCGATGACGACCGAACATGAGTATCAGACGGGAATAGTGGGTGCAGGCTGGCTGGGGTTGCCGTTGGCCCGGGCATTGCAGGCGCAGGGCCAGTCCGTCGCCGTGACAGTCAGCTCCCTCGAGAAGGCGACCCGGTTGCGTGACGGGGGCATCGCGGCCTGGCCGCTGCTGCTGGCCCCGGACATGGCGGGCCCGCTGCCGTTTCGCTGCCGCGATCTGGTGATCTGCGTGCCCCCCAGCAAGACCGAGGATTACCCGGCGTCGGTGGCACGGCTGTGTCAGCTGGCCAGGGCGGCAGGTGCTGGCAAGGTGCTCTTTATCAGCGCGACCTCGGTGTGGGCGCCAGGGCAGGGGGAGGATGAGACCCCGAGTCCGGCCAGCGCCAGGGGAGAGCGGATGCGGGCGGCAGAACTGGCTGTCCAGGAGGGCGGCTTTGCGTGTGCCATGGTGCTGCGTCCGGCCGGCCTCTACGGCCCGGACAGGCACCCCGGGCGCTTCCTCGTGGGCAAGACGCTGGCAGGAGGAGGGCAGGCGGTGAACCTGGTGCATCTGGACGATGTGGTGGCGGCCTGCCAGCTGATGCTGGCGGTGGGGCAGGATGGGGACGCCTATAACCTGAGCGCCCCGGTCCACCCGCGCCGGGAGCAGCTCTATCCCTTCGCGAGCCGTCTGCTCGGGCTGGCGCCCCCTCAGTTCATCGAGCCGGCGGGGGATTTTTCCCCCATCGAGGGACAACGCATCTGCCAGCGACTGGGTTTTGTCTATCGCTGGCCGGATCCGGCCCACTGGTTTGCCGCGCAGGCGTCCTTGCAAGGGTGAGTCAGGATGGGCTTCAACCTGGTCTTCTTTGCCGATAGCTGGGCCCGCGAGCCTTGTGCGGTGCGGGCCCGCCGGGCAATTGAGGTTTGCCAAGGGCGGGATCGCCCCCTATCATGCCGCCATCCATGATAGAGAGAGCAGTAATGATGGAAGAGACAAAGCGTCATCCCGATGGGGAGCTGTTGCTGAGAACCCTGGCGATGCCAGCCGATACCAACCCCAATGGCGATATCTTCGGGGGCTGGATCATGTCCCAGATGGATATAGGTGGGGGCATCATGGCCAAGGAGCTGGCAAAAGGACGCATCTGTACCGTCTCGGTGGAGGGCATGACCTTCCACAGCCCGGTCAAGGTGGGCGACGTGGTGTGCTGCTACGGTCGCTGCCTGAAGGTGGGGCGCAGCTCCATGCGCCTCAAGTTGGAGGTCTGGGTCAAGCCGGTGCTGCGGGAGAACGAGGCCCAGCGTTACTGTGTGACGGAAGGGGTCTTTACCTACGTGGCCATCGACGATCAGGGTAAATCACGCCCCGTTCCGGTCTGAATCTGCTCAGATGAGCCGGGCGTTGATGATGGATATTTCCTGCTCAAGCCCGGTTTTTTGCCGTATCATGCGTTCCAGCATCTCTTCCGAGCCGACGCACTGATCCGTGTCGAACAGACAGAGATCGCACTGGGGATCCCGTCTGATCTGATAGATGGTGGAAAGCTCCACTTGATGACAAGTTCCTTGTTGATCATAAAATGTCACACGGTACTGGTGCTGTCTCGCCATTGCGGGATCCCTCATGGATGAGTCGGGCCGGACACGAATAATGAGACTAGTCGGCGTCTATGACCTCTGTGAGGCTCATGGTACGTTGCAGAGGCAGGTGATTGTTAGCCAATGAAAAATAGTTATCGGATTCTGGGGACGTCCCTGCTGACGCTGGGGCTGGTTGGTTGTTTCGAGGTGCCGGATCAGGATCACCTGGTTACGGCGGCGGGCATAGTGCCCGGCGTCGATTGTCAGAAGCCGCCTCTGGTGGCGCTGGCTTCCACCGCCTTGCCCCGCGAGTTCGGCATCACCGTCTGGAATCTCTACAAGGGTCAGCGCAAGAACTGGCGTGAAGGGCTGAATGAATATGCCAAGTCTCAGGATCTGGTGCTGCTGCAGGAGTCGGCGACCCGGCCCGAGATGCTGCACTGGCTGCGTGCGGGTGATTTTCAGTGGCAACAGCTGCAGGCGTTCACCCAGGGAGGCGTCTCCTTCGGTGTCATGACGGTGGCCAAGACACCGCAGGCCTTCGTCTGTGGTGTGCGCTCCCCCGAGCCGCTGCTGCGCATCCCCAAGTCCGGTCTGGTGAGTCTCTACCCCTTGCAGGGGGATCCTGACGGTGTGCTGGTGGTCAACCTGCATGCGGTCAATTTCGAGTTAGGGATGGCCACCTTCCGCGAACAGCTCAACGATCTGACCGCCTTGATCCATCGCCATCAGGGCCCTGTCATCCTGGGGGGAGACTTCAACACCTGGAGCGACAAGCGCGAGTTCTGGCTGAACAAGCTGGTCGGCGAGCTCGGCCTGCAGGAAGCCATTCCCGTGCCCGACTTGCGTCGAACCGCCTTCGGCCGTCCGCTGGATCACCTCTACTACCGCAACCTGGACCTGGTGGAAGTGAGCTCACCGGCCACCGATGCCTCGGACCATAATCCCATCATGGCGCGGTTCGCGGCCCAGGCCATCACCCCCTGAGGGGTGATAGATGGTAGATAAAAAAATACCCCGCACTCGCGGGGTATTTTTTTGTATGGTGATAAGCAATCAGCTGTTGTTCTTCACGAACAGGGTCAGCTCCTGCCCCGGCTTGAGGTAGTCGCTCTTGCCGAGCTGGTTCCAGCGCATCACGTCGTTGACGGCGACCTGGAAGCGGGCGGCGATGGAGGAGAGAGAATCCCCGCGGCGCACCTGATAGACCATGGACTTGTTGCTGCCCTTGCCCTGCTTGGGCCAGACCACCAGCTTCATGCCTGGTTTCAGGGCCGACTTGGTGCTCAAGCCGTTCCACTTGGCCAGATCGGCGTGGGTCACCCCGTGGGCCTGACTGATGCTCCACAGATTGTCACCGGAGCGCACCTGATACTGGATCTTGTTGCCACTCGCCAGCTGTTGTGGCTTGCTCTGAACGGCCTGGCTCGCATGTCCCCCGTTGGGAATGATCAGGCTCTGGCCACGGCGCAGATTGGTGCCGCGCAGGTTGTTCGCCAGCTTGAGTTGCTGCACGCTCACCCCGTGGTTCTGGGCGATGCGGGAGAGGGTATCGCCGCTGGTGACCTGATAGGAGCGTACGCCACGGGTACGTTCACGCTGGGGCAGATCGGCCAGGGCCAGCTCCAGGGTGTCGGCGTACTCGACGGGTACCAACAGGTTGTAGGGGCCTCGCGGCGAGGTCATGCCACGCTTGAGTGCCGGATTGAGGGCCTTGAGCTGGGAAGCGGAGACACCGGCCAGCTGCGCCGCCACGTTCAGGTCGATCTGGCCACCTGTGTTGATGGTCCGCAGTTGCGGCTTGTTGGCCAGCACCGGCAGGGTAACATTGTACTTGTCCGCATTGCGGATCATGTCAGCCATGGCCAGAATCTTGGGCACATACATCCGGGTTTCACGGGGCAGGTCCAGCGACCAGTAATCGGTCGGCCGACCGGCCTTCTGATTGCGGATGATGGCATTGCGTACCCGACCTTCACCGGCATTGTAAGCGGCCAGCGTCAGCAGCCAGTCGCCGTCGAAGAAACGGTTCAGGTACTCCAGATAGTCCAGTGCGGCATTGGTGGAGGCCAATACATCGCGGCGGCCGTCATACCAGTTGTCGTGGCGCAGGCCGAAGTTCTTGCCGGTAGCCGGAACGAACTGCCAAAGACCGACCGCATTGCTGCGGGAGCGGGCATTGGGATCGAACATGCTCTCGATCATGGGGATGGTAATAAGCTCCATTGGCAGCTCACGCCGTTCGATTTCCTCTACCATCAGATACAGGTAGGGCTCAGCCCGGCTGGCAATGGTCGCCATATGCTTATCATTACGAAGTAACCAATCACGCTGCTGGCGGACTCGGGCATTTTCGTGCGAGTCCAGCTGCATATCATCGCTGATACGCACCCACAGGTTATCGGTGTCATCCATCTCTTCTAACTGTTCGTCGCCGAACAGCATTCTGGAAGAGTGTTTCTTGTACGTTTTCTTGCTGACTTGGGGGGATTTGATCGGCTCGATTGCCGTTATCGCCCGGTCATCCTGATGGCTCAGGTTTTGACAGCCGCTGAGAAACAGCGCCGCCAATAAGGCCGTTCGTAGCTTCATCTCGCTCAGGTCATCTATGGAAAAACAGCTCGCATCATAAGGGGCAATGGCCCCCTGATCAAGGTTTGTTCAAAAAACGTCCTTCCAGCCCCTCAGCACGGTGAAGGTATCCTCTGGATTTTCCAAGCATTTAAGGGCGTATTTCTCAGCAGAAAATTTCACTGAGTCCTCATTGCAGCGCAGAAAAACATTGAAATGCCGCTCATCTCCCAGGCGTGAGGGGAGACTCGGCAGGCCCTGCTGACGCAGCTTGCTGATCACCCCGATCCGGCGCTGGATCGCCAGGTTGTCCGGCTCGACCGTATGGGCGAAACGCAGGTTGGAGAGGGTGTATTCATGGGCGCAATAGAGGAGGGTGTCATCGGGCAGGGCCGCGAGCCGCTGCAGGGATCCATACATCTGGGCGGGGCTGCCTTCGAACAGGCGGCCACAGCCGGCACTGAAGAGGGTGTCGCCACAAAACAGCATGCCATTGCCGTGATAGGCGATGTGGCCCAGGGTATGGCCGGGGATGTGGAGGACATCCAGACTCAGGCCGTGCCAGTTGATCTGATCCCCGTCATCGAGCCACTGGCCGTGATGATCCGGCATGGGGTCATGTTTGGGGCCATAGAGGCGGGCATGGGGGAAGTGATGAAGCAGATCCGTGACGCCGCCCACATGGTCGCGATGATGGTGGGTCAGAAGAATGGCATCGAGCTCAAGCCCGAGCGTCTCGAGGCGCTCCAGCACGGGGGCCGCCTCGCCAGGATCCACGACCAGGCAGTGATTTTCGTGTCGGATCAACCAGATGTAGTTGTCGCTGAAGGCGGGAACTGTGATGACGGTATACATGGGTCGGCTTCTCTTTGTGTTCTCTTTGTGGAAGGGATCTTATATAACAAGATGGCATTCGCACCCCGGATTGGTCCCATTATGCAGCTGGCACGTACCGAACAACAGATCGCGATCCCGACCAGCTGGTCGGCACTGCCCATGGGGGACTGGGTAGCGGCCGAGCTCCAGGAGCGGCTCGACAACTGGTGTCCTCATCTGTTTGGCTACCATCTGCTGAAAATTGGCGCCCTGAGCGCCGAGCTCTCCTGCGGCAGCTCCACCATTCGCCACCAGCTAGGTGTCGCCCCCGGCGGGCGCCTGCTGGATATCAAGGGGGATCCCCTTGCCTTGCCGATCCGTACCGGCAGCGTGGATGCCTGCCTGCTCGCCCACTGCCTCGACTTTTCACCGGATCCTCACCAGGTGCTGCGCGAGGCTGAGCGGGTGCTGACCGATGACGGCTGGCTCATCGTCAGTGGTTACAACCCCACCAGCCTGGTCGGCCTGGGTCATTACCTGCCCTTCATGCGACAACACCTGCCCTGGTCGGCGCGCATGTTCACCCCGGCCCGGGTGACCGACTGGTTGCAACTGCTGGGGTGCGAGGTGATGTTTGACGAGCGCTTCGGTTTCTCCTTCATGGGGAAGCAGAGCAAGATTGGCTGGTGGCGGGAGAGTCTGGGGCGGGATTACTGCAGACCCTTTGCCTCTGTCTATGTGATAGCCGCCCGCAAGCGGCGTTTCCCCGTCACCCCGGTGCGCCGTCGCTGGCGCCTGCCGGAGTCGATGGCGGCGCCTGGTATGGCGCGCCAGGGTTGGTAACGAGGATGCCACGACAGACCGCTGGCTGTTCCCTTCATTTATAGAGATGCTTCGGCATCTCAGGGCTGGTAGCCCGTGTCTTCGGCGAGCTGTTTGCCGCTGGCGGCATCCCGGGCGAGTACGTCACAACGTTCGTTCTCCGGGTGGCCGGAGTGGCCCTTGACCCAGAGCCATTCGATCTGGTGGCGCGCCACTTCCGCATCCAGCGCCTGCCAGAGATCGACGTTCTTGACCGGTTGGCGGTTGGATGTCATCCAGCCTTTCTTCTTCCAGCCGATGATCCACTGGGTGATTCCCTGGCGCACATACTGGCTGTCTGTGGTCAGGCGTACCTGGCAGGGTTCGTTCAGGGTGCGCAGTCCCATGATGGCGGCCATCAGCTCCATCCGGTTGTTGGTGGTCAGCCGATAGCCCCCAGCCAACTCCTTGCGGTGTTTGCCATAAACCATGACGGCGCCATAACCACCGGGGCCAGGATTGCCGAGGCAGGAACCATCCGTATACAAATCAATCTTTTTTAGCATGGGTCTTGGGGTAAACTAGCGAATAAAACCGAAGTTTGACATGGATTCGATCATGAGCACACCCCAACTGAATCGCCAGATCATTCTGGATACTGAAACCACAGGCATGAACACGGCAGGCGGCCCCGTCTACCTCGGGCACCGCATCATCGAGATCGGCTGTGTGGAGGTGATCAACCGCAAACTGACCGGCAACCATTTTCATGTCTACATCAAGCCGGATCGGCTGGTGGACCCCGAGGCTATCGCCGTGCACGGCATCACCGATGCCTTCCTGGCGGACAAGCCCTCCTTCAGCCAGATAGCCGACGACTTCATCGCCTTCATCCGCGGTGCCGAGATCATCGCCCACAACGCTCCCTTTGACGTGAGCTTCATGGACTATGAGTTCGGCAAGCTCGGCCTCGACTTCAAGACGGCGGACATCTGCGGCATCACGGATACCCTGGCGATGGCGCGGGATCTCTTCCCCGGCAAGCGCAACAACCTGGATGTGCTGTGCGATCGCTACGGCATCGACAACTCCCACCGTACCCTGCACGGGGCCTTGCTCGATGCGGAGATCCTGGCGGACGTCTACCTGCTGATGACGGGTGGTCAGACCAAGCTCAATCTGGCCAGCGAGAGCAGCGAGAATGACAGCAACCAGGATACCGGGATCCGCCGGTTGGAGAGCAACCGGGCACCCCTCAAGGTGGTGCGCGCCAGCGACGAGGTGGTTGCCGTCCATGAGGCCAGGCTGGATCTGGTGCAGAAGAAAGGGGGAGCCTGCCTGTGGCGGCAATGAGTTCGCTCTGGGGGGGGCTGCTGCTGCTGACCTCCCTCTCCGGCATGGCCAACGAGGTGTTTGCCCCCTCCGACATTCCGCTGCTCGACAACCGCTTTCGCATCGATTACGGCGTGAAGGAGATCACCTTCATCATCAAACGCAAGCCGGGCACGCCGTCGGTGATCCTGGTGCGGCCGGATGGCAGCAAGCTCTATGTGGGCAAGGTCACACCGCCGGAGGTGGGTTGGCTGGCCCTCAAGGATCAGGATCTCATCACTGTACGCAACCCCATGCCGGGCCCCTGGCAGGCCATCGGCGAGGTGGACCCCGACAACCGGGTGCGCCTGCTCAGCGACATCCGGCTTGAGAGCGAGCCGCTGCCGACCCGTCTCTATCAGGGGGAGCGGGTCAAGCTGCAGTCCCGGCTGCTGATCGACGGGGCTGCGCCGGGGGCGGGCTACTACCTCTCCGATCTCGGCATGACGGTGAAGCTGCAACAGTTCAACGATACGGCCCAGAGCGGGGAGCCCATAGCTGAGGAGACCCTCGGACACTATCTGGATGATGGCAAGGGGCTCGACGAGGTGCCCGGGGATGGCGTCCTGACCGCCGAGGCGGTGCTGGACGTGCCGGCAGGCAAGTATCGCGCCCTCTACAGCACTGGCAATCAGGTGTTCTCCCGTGCCCAGTCCCAGCAGGTGCTGCTCTTCCCCTGGCCGCTGAGCTATACCCTGGATGCCCCTTCCGGTGACACCGGGGCCAGGCTCTCCTTGCTCATCGATGCCGACGAGCTGGATCCGGCCTCAGTGGTGATCCAGGGCAAGGCCATCGACAGCGCAGGGATCAGCATGGCCTTCAATGCAGTGGCAACCGAGCCCCGCCTTGGCGTCGATCTCTCTGCCCTCAAGGCGGCAGGCCAGTACAAGGTGGAGGCGACCCTGTTTGGCACCACCCGGCTCGGCCGCGAGGTGCAACTGCAGCTGCCGGTCAAGTCATTCACCATCATGCCGCCACCGGCGCCCACCCCTTCAGCGGCATCTCCCATCTCGGCAGCGGCACCGACTCAGGCCAAGTTTGAGGAGCGGGAGAGCCCGGTCTGGTTGCCCTGGGCCCTGGGTGGTGGTGGCCTGCTGCTGCTCCTGCTGGGGGCGGGTGGCTTCATCCTGCTGCAAAAGCGTCGCACCCTGCACAAGGTGATGGCGGCGCAGAAGGCGCAGAGCGAGGTCGTCCCCCCGGCTCCCAAACTGGATCTCAATCTGCCGGAGCAGTAGCCAGCGCTCCATGCAAAGAAGCCGCCCGAAGGGCGGCTTCTTCATGATGGCGGGGTGGCAGCTTGCTGTACCCCCTGTCTCAGTGGGCGCCGATATAGACGTCCTTGTACTGCTCGCGGATCTCGAGGAACTTCTCGAGGTTGGCCAGCATCAGATCCACCAGCAGGGGATCGAAGTGCTCTCCCTTCTCTGCTCTGATCAGCGCCAGCACCTGGTCCAGCGGCCAGGCCTGCTTGTAGCAGCGATCCGAGCCCAGGGCATCGAACACGTCCGCCAGCGCGACGATCCGTCCTTCCAGCGGTATGTCCTCCCCCTTTAGTCCGCGGGGGTAGCCGGTGCCGTTCCACTTCTCGTGGTGGTTCCCAGCGATGGTGGCGCCTATCTGGAACAGCGCGAGATCGCTGCCGGAGAGCATGTCCTGCCCCAGCTGGGCGTGGGTCTTCATGATCTCCCACTCCTCGGGGGTGAGCTTGCCCGGTTTGTGCAGGATGGCATCCGGGATCCCCACCTTGCCAATGTCGTGCAGGGGAGAGGCGCGCTTGATGAGCTCGCACCTGTCTTCGTTCATGCCCAGCAACTGGCAGAACAGCTCGGTGTAGAGCGCCACCCGCTTGACGTGCAAGCCGGACTCCTTGGAGCGGCTCTCCACCAGCTCGCCGATGCGGTAGATGATCTCGCGCTGATTGTCGCCGATGACCTCGTTGAGCCGGATGTTCTCCAGCGCCACTATGATGTTCTCGGTGAACAGGCTGAGCAGGCCGGTGTCCATCTGGCTGAGGGGGCGAGTGGTCTCGATGTGGAACAGCAGGTGGTGACGGGGGTTCTGGCAATAGAGCACCATCTGGTTGCCGTCGTAGACGTTGGCACCCTTGTCCATGGCGCAGCGCAGTATGGCTGGCGCCTCACTGAGACGCAGGGCCGGGCCCTCGCTGAGCAGCGGTTCCAGCACCTGATCCCGTACCTCGTAGGCCAGATGCTTCACGTCGTAGATCTGGGACTCTTCCAGATTGAGCAGGGCGCTGAGCTGGGTCTGCGCCCCTTCGACGAATTGGCGCAGGGCGCGTTGCTCGAAGATCCCCTTGGAGGCTTCGATGACCTTCTCCAGCCCCTGGCGATTGCTCTCCAGGGTGCGAATGTCCCGGTAGGATCGCAGGCTGGCGCGCAGCAGGGTGCGTAGCTTCTGGGAGGTGAGCTCCGTCTTGTCCTTGTAGTCGTTGATGTCGTAGTTGGTGACGACGTCATCTTCCGGCGCCTGACCGGGTTGGCCGGTTCGCAGCACGATGCGCACCATCTTGTTTTGCAGTTCATCACGCACGAACTTGACCACTTCCAGACCGGCGTGATCGGCTTCCATGACGACATCGAGCAGCAGCAGGGCAACATCCGGGGTGGTGGCGAGCAGCGCCTTGGCTTCGGTGGCGGAATAGGCGTGCAGAAAATCGATGGGCTTGCCGTCGAACTCGAACTTGTTCAGGGTGATCTTGGTGATGCGGTGCACTTCGGGTTCGTCGTCCACTATCATCACCTTCCAGCCGGCGGGTCGCTCTGCTGTTTGGGGAAGATCGTCATCGTCAATAATCAGGATTTGATCATCCATTACGCAATCCTGTGTGTGATCCTGTGCCTACCTTAACCGCTTCATTCAAGATAGGAAACGGATAGATATCCAAAATATGATCCCATCGGTTTATCTTCTTTCTCCAGTCTCTATCGGGCTGATCGCACCATGAAAAACGCCTCCGGGAGGGAGGCGTTTTGGCATTCATGGCATCAGGCTGCCCTGTGATAGGCCGACGCTTCAAACAGCGCCTTGTTGGCCACCAGGTCGATGGGGTCGAAGTCATCGACGTTGATGGTGCGCAGGCGGCTCTCTTCGGCACGGTGCAGCAGGTCGGCCTCGGTCTGGTTGATGACGCCAAGGGCTAGGCCGGCGTCTGCCACCTTGTCGAGCTGAGTGAAGGGACGCTTGCGGCCCTCTGCCTTGCACACCTTGTCAAACAGCGGCTCGGCGGTCAGCACGTCATCGAGGGCCTGTTCCAGCAACCCGAAGGGGTTGCCCTCCTCGCGGGTGAGGTACTGCCCTTCGGCCAGACGGTCGCGGGTGGCGCTCGGGGTCTGCAGCAGACGGGCAACCTGGCTGTCCAGCTTGTCGGAGGGACGCTTCATGTCGCGACCCAGCGGCAATACGATGACGCGCAGGGCCAGGCCAATCCAGCGGTTCGGGAAGTTGCGCAGCAACTCGTCGATGGCTTCCTGTGCCTTGAACATGGCGTCTTGCAGTGCCCAGTGCAGCAGCGGCAGGTCGGCCTGCTGGCGCCCCTCGTCCTGATAACGCTTGAGGGCGCTGGAAGCCAGATAGAGCTGGCTCAGCACGTCGCCGAGGCGGGCGGAAACCCGCTCCTTGCGCTTGAGCTCGCCACCCAGGGTGCCCATCGCCATATCGGACAGGAAGGCCAGGTTGGCGCTGAGGCGCGAGAGCTGTTGATAGTAGCCCTTGGTCTGATCCCTGTAGGGGGCTGAGGCGAAGCGGGCGCCGGTGATGCCCAGCCAGAAGCTGCGCACCAGGTTGCTGATGGCAAAGCCGACGTGGCTGAACACCGCCTTGTCGAAATCCTTCAGCGCCTGCTCCTTGTCGGGATGGTTGGCGGCCAGCATCTCCGGCAGCACATAAGGGTGGCAGCGGATGGCGCCCTGACCGTAGATGATCATGCTGCGGGTCAGGATGTTGGCCCCTTCAACCGTGACCGCGATGGGGGCACCCTGATAGCCGCGGGCCAGATAGTTGTTTGGGCCCATGCAGATGGCCTTGCCGCCGTGGATGTCCATGGCGTCTATGATGCACTTCTGGGCACGGTCGGTGAGGTGGTACTTGACGATGGCGGAGATGACGGACGGCTTCTCGCCGAGATCGATGCCGGTCACCGTCAGCTTGGCGGCGGCGCCCATGATGTAGGCGTTGCCACCGAGACGTGCCAGCGGCTCTTCGATGCCTTCCATCTTGCCGATGGGCAGCTTGAACTGGCGGCGGATGCGGCTGTAGGCACCGCTCGCCAGGGCCAGCATCTTGACGCCCCCTGTGCTGTTGGAGGGCAGGGTGATGCCGCGACCGACCGAGAGGCATTCCACCAGCATGCGCCAGCCCTGGCCGGCCATGGCCGGGCCGCCGATGATGAAGTCGAGCGGAACGAACACATCCTTGCCCTGGGTCGGTCCGTTCTGGAACGGTACGTTGAGGGGGAAGTGACGGCGGCCTATCTCGACGCCCTTGATGTCGGTGGGGATCAGGGCACAGGTGATGCCGAGCTCCTCTTCCTCACCCAGCAGGTGATCCGGGTCGCGCAGCTTGAAGGCGAGACCCAGCACAGTCGCGATAGGGGCCAAGGTGATGTAACGCTTGTTCCAGGTCAGGCGCATGCCGAGCACCTCTTCCCCTTCCCATTCACCCTTGCAGACTACGCCGAAGTCGGGAATGGAGCCGGCATCCGAACCCGCTTCCGGGCTGGTCAGGGCGAAGCAGGGGATCTCCTTGCCGACTGCCAGACGGGGCAGGTAGTGGTCTTTCTGCTCGTCAGTGCCGTAGTGCTGCAGCAGTTCGCCCGGCCCTAAGGAGTTGGGCACGCCGACGGTGGAGGCGAGCACGGCGCTGGCGCCGCACAGTTTTTGCAGCACGCAGGACTGGGCGTAGGCGGAGAACTCCAGGCCGCCGTACTTCTTCTTGATGATCATGGCGAAGAACTTGTGGTCCTTCAGGTACTGCCACACCTCGGGAGAGAGATCGGCCCGCTCGTGGGTCACTTCCCAGTCGTTGACCATGCGGCACACGTCTTCAACCGGGCCATCCATGAAGGCTTGCTCTTCGGCGGAGAGGGTGCTCACCGGAATGGCGTGCAGTTTCTTCCAGTTCGGATTGCCGGCAAACAGATCCGCTTCCCACCAGGTGGTGCCCGCCTCGATGGCTTCCTTCTCGGTGCGGGACATCTCCGGCATGATGGACTTGTAGATCTTGAACAGGGGTTTGGTCAGCTGGTTGCGACGAAACTCCACCAGATTGAGCGGGATGGCGATCACCGCGAACAGCACCCACACCAGCAGGGGCACATGGCCGTAGAGGGCGCCGGCGGCCAGGGCGGCGGCCGTGGCAAGCGTGGCGGTGAACAGTGACGCCCGGCGGTAAGCCATGGCGCCGATCACCAGGATCACCCCGAACAGAGTGAGGGTCGTCGTCATTTTTCGCTCCTTGCATGAGTTGCCGAAGTTGGGGAAAACGTGGGTTAACTGATCCAGAGGTCTGACCTGTTGGATGTGGTCCCTGTTGTAATTCATACGCACAAAATTATCAAGATGTTTACAAGCTCGTTACCTTGGCACCGTGATCGCCCTAACGTACTGCAGGCCGCATCTTGGCGGGCAGGGGGGCGACGACTGGATTGGCTTGTGCGACAATGCAGAACCCTATGTTGGACGATACAAAGAGACATCAGACGCCATGTACCAAGAACTTATCCGCAATGAACTGACCGAAGCTGCCGGCGTGCTCCAGGCCTTTCTGGCCGATGAGCAAAATCTGAAGAACATAGAGGCGGCCGCCAAACTGCTGGCTGACTCTTTCAAGGAAGAGGGCAAGGTGCTCTCCTGCGGTAACGGCGGTTCCCACTGCGACGCCATGCACTTTGCCGAAGAGCTGACCGGCCGCTATCGCGAGAACCGCCCTGGCTATGCCGGCATCGCCATCTCCGATCCCAGCCACCTCTCCTGCGTCTCCAACGACTTTGGCTATGACTATGTCTTCTCCCGCTACGTGGAAGCGGTCGGCCGTCGTGGCGACGTGCTGCTCGGCATCTCCACCAGCGGCAATTCCGGCAATATCCTCAAAGCCATCGAGGCTGCCCGCGCCAAAGGCATGAAGGTCATCGCCCTGACCGGCAAGGACGGTGGCAAGATGGCAGGCCTGGCCGATGTCGAGATCCGGGTGCCGCACTTCGGCTATGCCGACCGCATCCAGGAAGTGCACATCAAGGTCATTCACATCCTGATCCAGCTGGTCGAAAAAGAGATGGCCAAGTAATCAGAGAGGGCGGGTGGGGCAGCCGGGGGGCCAATGACCGATCCTGGCGCCTCGCATCCAGCTTGAGTTCACTGATTGACGCAAAGATGATCAATTAATTCAGGGAGTGGACTGGACATGTGCGAACTGCTCGGCATGAGCGCCAATGTGCCGACCGACATCTGCTTCAGCTTTACCGGGCTGATGCTGCGGGGCGGCAAGACGGGCCCCCACAAGGATGGCTGGGGAATCACCTTCTACGAGGGGCGAGGCTTTCGCACCTTCAAGGATCCCGAACCCAGTGCCCAGTCACCCATCGCCAAGCTGGTGCAGGCGTTGCCCATCAAGAGCCGCGCCGTGGTCAGCCATATCCGGCAGGCCAACCGGGGATGCGTGTCGCTGGAAAACACCCATCCCTTCACCCGCGAGCTGTGGGGACGCTACTGGACCTTTGCCCACAACGGCCAGCTGACCGGCTACAAGAGGCTGCCGACCGGGCGCCACCGTCCTGTGGGGGACACTGACAGCGAGCACGCGTTCTGCTGGCTGCTCGACAGGCTGGAACAGAAATACCCCAAGCGTCCGGCGAACTTCCCCGCCATGTTCCGCTATCTCGCGACCCTGTGCGACGAGCTGCGTGGGCTCGGGGTATTCAACATGTTGCTGTCGGATGGGGAGTTCGTGATGACCTATTGCAGCAACAACCTCTACTGGTTGACCCGCAGGGCGCCCTTTGGCGAGGCCCGTCTGCTGGATGAAGACGTGGCCATCGACTTCCAGAGCGAGACCACTCCGAATGACGTGGTGACGCTGATAGCCACCCGCCCGCTCACCGGCAACGAGAGCTGGGTAAAGATGGTGCCCGGGGAGTTCTGCCTGTTCAGGCTGGGTGAGCTGGAATACGGCAATGCAGCCAAGCTGCTGACCTGTAAATAAAAAATACCAGGGTAGAATCCTACCCTGGTTCTTCGCAGCAGCCATACAGGCAAAAAGGGATGAGAGAGGTGTTGCTGAGCCGCATCATTCTCATGGCTTGCATTGTTACGTTATTGTTAATTTTACGGCAACATTTATCTCTTTCCTGCCTGTGACTGGGTGTTGATAACTTGAACTGGCTCACACTCTGATGGCGGCAAGGCACTTCGCTCGAGTCTCACCGGAGAGTGGATGACAGCCGGTGTGCGGGTCGGCTATATTGTGGTCTGTTTGAATACCATCATAGGGAAGAGAAGATGGAGTGGCTGGATCAGAAAGTGCTGCGGCAACTGGCAGATGACATAGGTCACGACATGATGCCGGTCGTCATCTCGGTGTTCGTCGAGGAGGTGGGCGGGCAACTTGCCCAGCTCAGGCCGCTCTTTGATCAGCGGGACTGGACCGCCCTGGCCCGCCTCGCTCACAGCATGAAGTCCTCTTGTGGCAGTTACGGTGCTGAGCCCAGCTATCGTCAGGTCATGGCGCTGGAGCTCGCCTGTCGCCGGGAAGATGCGGAGGAGGCCGGTCGCCTGCTCGAACAGCTCGAACACTCCCTGCCGCAGGTATTCTCCCATTTGGCCCAGTATCACTAGGTCGCATTGGCGGCTTAGCCCGCCTTGTCACGCTCTGCGTACCAGCTCAGGATCACCGCATCCAGCGCCTGTCGAAGTTTGAGGCGATCGTGGCGATGGGGCAGGGCCGCCTCACCCAGACTGGCCTGAACCAGGCAATGCTGCAGCTCGGGGGCCCCATGGCCTTCGGGGGCCAGGATGGCATCGATCCGACCCTGGCCGATCCGCTCTTCCAGCCAGCGATGCTGGTGGGACAGTGTCAGCTTGCCAGCTGGCCCGTTTTCGGCCACCAGATTGCTGATGAAGACGACGATGGCACCGCTGCCGCGAATCGCCTCGGCTACCTCGTTTAGCAACAGGGGCGGCATGATGGAGGTGAGGAAGCTGCCGGGTCCCAGAATGATCATGTCGGCCTGGTTCAGGGCATCGATCGCCTCACGAGTGGCCGGCACGACCGGGTTCAGGCTCAGGGCCCGTGGCGGTGTGGTGAGCTGATCGATGGAAACCTCCCCCAGGATCTGATCGCCACAGACGGTGTGGGCACACAGATCGGTGGGATGTTCGGACATGGGCAGCAGGCTGGGCTCGATGTTCAGCATGTCGCTGATGAGCCGGATGGCATCCAGGGGACGGACGCAGAGATTGTCGAGTGCCAGCAGCATCAGGTTGCCGAGGTTGTGACCCGCCAGCTCGCCGCGCCCCGTGAAGCGATATTCGAACAGTCGGCTGCCGATGCTGGGTTCGGTCACCAGCTGATTGAGGCAGTTGCGCAGATCGCCCCAGGCGATGCACTCCTGGCTCTTGCGCAGGCGTCCGGTGGAGCCGCCATTATCGGTCGTGGTGACAATGCCCGTCAGCCGAGTGCCTAAAAACGAGAGAGAAGAGAGCACCCGACCCATGCCGTGTCCACCGCCGATGGCGACGACCCGTTCAAAGTCATTGATATTTTTCTGCCACATGCCGTCATCCTGTGTGGGCCAGTGAGTATCATGCTAGTCCGCATGACCAGGTAATTATTTGATAAAGGTATGATTTTTGCTTGATGTCAGAGCATCGCATACCACTAGGAGATGGTGTTGAACTTCCTGACGGCTCACTCCCTTGCCGAGACGACCCCGCTGGCCGCCCAACAGATAGTTGAACGGCTGCTCGCTCAATCACCCCATTCCCCGTCGCTGTTGCTGGTTTATTTTACCCAAGCTCACGATGCCGCGGTACTGCGCCGTGTACTCAAGTCCCGCTTTCCCGATGTCCGGCTCATCGGGTGCAGCTCCTGTGGCGGTATCCTGACCCAGACTGGCCATCATGGTCTGCTGGGCTGGAGTCTCGCGGTGGCGGCCCTCTATGACGACAAGGGGGCCTACGGCGTAGCCGGCCAGGCAGGGGATCAGCTGGATGTGCGCCAGTTGCTGCGCCGCGCCATTGCGGATGGTGGGCGTCCCGGCGAGTTGCCGCAACTCATCTTGCTGCACACCAGCCCGGGGCAGGAAGAGGCTGTGCTGGCCGGCATAGATGCCGAGTTCGGGGCGACGGTTCCCGTCGTCGGCGGGTCGGCGGCTGACGACGGGGTCACCGGCGAGTGGCAACTGTGCTGGGATGAGGGGGAAGGGACGCAGGGCTGCGTGGTGGCGGTGCTCTATCCCGATTGCCAGTTGGCCTTCCAGTTCCACTCCAGTTATGTGCCCACCGAGCGCCATGGCATCATTACCGCGCTGGAGGGGCGCGAGGTACTGACCATAGACAATGAGCCGGCGGCCCGGGTCTACGCCCGCTGGACAGAGCGCCAGGTCCCCTGGCCGGTGGGCCCCATTTTGCGGGAGACGACCCTCTCCCCGCTGGCCCGGCAGGTCGGGACGCTCGATGAGATGCCTTACTACAAGCTTTCCCACCCCGATGCTGTCACGGCGCGGGAAGGGTTGCGTCTGTTTACCGAAACCCGGCTGGGGGAGCGCCTGCAACTGATGTACAGCAGCCAGGAAGGCTTGCTTCAGCGCAGCCTGAATGCGGTGCGCATCGAACCCGAATACGGGATGGCGGGGAACCTGCAACCCATCGGTGCCCTGGTGGTGTTCTGCGCGGGCTGCCGTCTGGCGCTGGGAGACTCGCTCGGCGAGGTGGTCGGTCACTTCAGTCAACGGCTGGGGGAGATCCCCTTTATCACACCATTTACCTTCGGCGAGCAGGGGCGATTGCCCCACGGTGAGCTGGCGCATGGCAACCTCATGGTCTCGAGCGTAATCTTCCTCGAGAGCTGACAAGGTGCTGGACACAAGATGATAGGTAATAGCGAACTCGAAACCCTGGGTGACAAGCTGCAAACCACGCTGGTGGAGCTGATGCGTTGCCGGGAGCGGGAGGCCAGATACCGCCAGGAGTCGCAGGCCCTGCTGTGCGGGGTGGCGACACTGGCACAGGCTCAGAGCCTGGAGCAGGTACTGGACAGCCTCATCCTGGCGCTCAAGCCCTTTATCGGCTTCGAACAGGCTGACGTGGTCGCCTGGGAAAGCTCGCGCGGCACCACGCATCTGAGCACCCAACTCGGGGAGGTCGGCCGCATCTGGCCGCTGACGCCGCTCTTCTCCCGCGCCATCGCCGGGGAAACCCTGGTCATCTATGATCCGGCCCAGTTGCCCGAGCTGGCTGCTCTGGCGGGGGCGGCGGGCTGGGCCAGCGTCATGATGACGGGGCTGCAGGCGCCGGGCTTTTCCGGGGTGCTCATCTGCCGGCACAGTACCGCGGGCACCTTCGATCTTCAGAGCAAGGCGGCGATGCAGCGTTGTCGCCCGCTAATCTCCCAGGCGCTGGTCAACATTGCCTATCGGGCGCGCCTGCAGGAGCAGGTCGACCTCAAGACCCTGGCGCTTCAAGCAAGCGAGCAGCGCTTTCGCAGCTTTGCCGCCATGGCGTCTGACTGGTTCTGGGAGACGGATCCCGAGCACAGGCTGAGCTATGTCTCTGCCCCCGGCTATCAGGGGGAGGCGCTTGTCCGCCAGGCGGGGCGCAGCCTTTATGACTTTGCCCACGACAAGCAGGATCCCGCCTGGTGCAAGTATCAGCACCAGATCGCTCACCATCTGCCGGTGCGGGCAATGCGCGCCCAGGTGACGCTGGCCAGCGGACCCTGCTGGATGGAGATAAATGCCGAGCCCTGTCATGACGCCAGCGGCACCTTCATCGGCTATCGGGGCACGGCGCGGGAGATTGGCAGCCAGATCCGCCGCGAGCAGGAGCTGGCGCGGGCACGGGATGAGGCCGAGAGTGCCAACCGTGCCAAGTCCCAGTTCCTGGCCATGATGACCCACGAGATCCGCTCCCCCATGAATGCGGTGCTGGGGATGCTGGATCTGCTGCAGCACGGTCGGCTCGAGACCCCCCAACAGACCCTGCTCGGTCACGCCACCCACTCTGCCCATCTGCTGCAGACCATCATCGACGATGTACTCGACTTCTTGAAGATTGAATCCCATACCCTGGCCCTGCACTGCGAGCCTTTTCAACCCGCCGAGCTGTGCCGGGCGCTGGTGGAGCCGCTGCAGGCGCAGGCCCGAGCCAAGGGCATAGCGCTGCATTGGCAGTTGGATGAGCAAGTGCCGTCTCACCTGCAGGGGGACGCGGTCCGCCTGTCCCAGGTGATTGGCAATCTGCTCGGCAATGCGGTGAAATTTACCGCCGCCGGCAGCGTGCGGCTCGCGCTGGAATGGCAGGATGAGCGGCTGAGGGTGTCGGTCAGCGACACCGGGATTGGCATATCCCCGGAGGATCAGGCGTTGCTGTTCGAGCCGTTCTATCAGGTCGACAGCTCGGCCAGCCGTCGTTTCTCCGGCTCCGGGCTTGGGCTGGCCATCTGCCGGCGGCTGGTGCAACTCATGGGGGGGGACATCCGCCTGCAGAGCACCCCGGGGCAGGGCAGCTGTTTCTGGTTCGAGTTGCCCGGAATGGCCTCACCTTGCATCGAGGCAGTCAGCCCCGCCACTCAGGGGCTCTCCATGCTGGATCTGGATGTGCTGGTGGTGGAGGACAGCCCGGTCAATCAGCTGGTGGTGTCGCTCATGCTGCAAAAGCTGGTGTGTCGGGTGAGGCTTGCAAGCAATGGCCTGGAGGCGCTGGCACAGGTCGGTGAGCGGCTACCGGACCTCATCCTGATGGATATGCGAATGCCGCAGATGGACGGGCTGGAAGCAACCCGCCGCTTGCGATCCATGGGGTGCGAGGTTCCCATAGTAGCGCTGACGGCCAATGCCATGACGGAGGACAGGGCGCGTTGTCTGGCCCAGGGGATGAACGACTTTCTGGCCAAACCCATCCGCCTGGCCCGGCTGCGCAGTTGTTTGCTGCGCCATTGCCGGCTTCCATAGCCATATTTTGGGTAAAAAAATGGTCAACCTGGTGGTTGACCAATTCTTCAGCAAATACTGAAGAGAGCACGGGATAAATCGGGTTGTACGGTCTTATATGAAAAAGTCGTGCCAACTTTTCATGACCTGTTATTTGCGGCTGGTAGCGGAGTTATCTGTTGTTATCGCCACCGGTGATTGCAAATTGCGAATTCCATCTTTTCATTGTAAGAATTTCCGGTCAGGATATTCGCGTTTTGCAAATCACGTATTGACTCACTCTCTGACTCACTGTGCGATCAGTCGGCGCAGAAACTGGCGCGCCGCTTCACTGTTCTGTTTGGCAATCAACATCTGTTTCTCATAGATCGGCATGGGCAGGATCTCGAGCCAGCGCTGACAGAGCCAGGCCGCGTCGTCGAATTGCTTGTCCGGGTAGAGCTCATCCAGTTCTGGATATTGTTCAAATACTTCCTGCAATCTGCTGACCAGCTGCTTGTCGCTGAAGTCCGAGTGCGCGCTCGGCCAGTTGGGCAGGGTTTCCACCTGAGCGTAGCGCAATCCGGATTCATCCGTTTCCATTTCGTGGATGCAGAAACGTTCCAGACCGAGCACGGTGACCCCGAGCAGACCATCGTTGAGCGTATAGAAATCTGTCACCTTGACGCGAGTGCCGACTGGCAGGATACGCCCGCAGGTGCCCGTGCTGGTGCTCTCTTCCATCACGATGCCAAAGCCCCGATCATCGATGAAGGACTCCTTGAGCATCTGCAGGTGGCGAGGCTCAAACAGACGCAAGGGGAGTTTCCCGCCCGGCAGTATGTGTGAGGGCAAGGGGAACAGTGCCAAGTGTTGAAGTTTCATGTTCCATCCTCCGATAAGTTGCATCTGAATATGACAATGCAGTGACTGTGCCAGAGCTCGGGGAAAATGGAGAAATGGTAGGAAAATGATGCCAGTGATTTAAATATCCATTAGTAATCAATCTATTAGGATTTGATTCAATGGAAGAGGCAGGATAACGCAGGAAGGGATTCAGGTGGCTTTGTAGGGGCTCGTACATGCCCCATCTGCAGAATGGGGTAGAGTTCGCATATTGCAAATGATCCCCCTGCAAAATGCGTATCTGCCGTCCATCTTAAGCGGCAGGATCTCTCGGGTGTGATGGCTGAGGCGGCTAGGCGACGGATTCGGCGGGCTGACTGAGCCCTTCCAGCATCAGGGCGGCGATCTCGTCGTACATCTGTGACCAGGCCTCAGACAGCGTCGGTGTGAAGTGCTCTCCCAGCCGTCTTGCCAGCACCAGGGTCAATGCCTGTTTCAACAGGCCGAACTGGTGTGACTGCACGTTGAACTGTCGATGCCGTCTGCCGAGATCCCGGATGATGAAACCCAGGGCATCCAGCTGCTCCAGGCTGGTGATCACCGTGTTCAGGGTCTCAGACACCTTGGTGACCGGCATTCCCGCAGGATCGGGAAAGAGGTTGATCAAGTCAGGTGACAGCCGGAACAGCTCTGTATACACCTCCTGAACATAGGTGTTGTTCAATGCGGTGACCCTGCCCCATGCCCTTTGTACCAGTTCGATCTGTTCCGGTGTCATGCCGTGCGCCCTCCATGCGTCGTCTCCCAAACATAATAATGCATTTTCTCAATAAGTTGCGAGAGTGGAGCCGGTGACATTCTGTTAGGCTGGGGCTGTGCTGTATCCAGCAAAAAGCCCCGAAATGACGGGGCCTTGGCTGGCATGAGTGGGAGGACAACATGGGAGTCTAGTTGCGCTGCTCCAGGTACATGACGGCGGCTTCCACCCGGCTCTGGGCTTCGAGCTTCTTCAGCAGGCTCTTGACGTGCACCTTGACGGTGCCTTCCGAGATGTGGAGCACGGAGGCGACCTGCTTGTTGGAAAGACCCTTGGCAATCTCGCGCATGATCTGCATCTCGCGGCGGGTCAGGCTTTCCAGCTTCTGTTGCAGATGGTCCAGCTCATAGATGTTTTCCAGATAGGGACGCAGGGGCTCGCTCAGGATCTGTTTGCCGGTCATGACATCGGCCAGCTGACCGAGCAGCATGTCGGGCTCGGTGTCCTTGAGCAGGTAACCATCGGCGCCTGCCTTGAGCAGGGCAACCACGTCCTGACGGGCGTCGGAAACGGTCAGGATCACGACCCGGGAGGTGACCTCTTCGGCGCGCAGGGCTTTGAGGGTATCGAGGCCGGACAAGCCCTTCATGTTGAGATCGAGCAGGATAAGGTCCGGTTCGGACTCCTTGGCCATGGCTACGGCGTCAGTGCCGTTAGAAGCCTCACCTATCACTTCGATGTTATCTTCCAGCTCCAGCAGTTGCACAATGCCTTTGCGCATCAGGGGATGGTCATCTACGACCAGAACACTATATTTCATCTCGTCCATCAGGCGTCTCTTGTTAGGCTGGTGGGAAAAATCAGGTGTACACGGGTGCCCCCGGAAGACGGTTCACTGATGGTCAACTGACCGTGCAACTTGCTGGCACGCTCGTTCATGATGCTGAGACCGTAGTGATTCACCGCCGAGCTTGCGCCCCCTATTCCGACACCATCATCTGCAATCTGAACCTGGATGTTACCATCAGCCAGGGTCTCACAGCTAACGTCAATGCGCTGGGCGCAGGCATGTTTGATGGCATTGAGCACTGCCTCACGGATCAGTTGCAGGATGTGTATGTGCTGCCCCGCCTCGAGATCCGTATCAGTCAGTCCGTATTGGAGCCGGATCTCGGCCCGTGTCTGGGGCTTGAGCTGCTCCAGCATGACGCCGATGGCTTCGCCGAGATTGGCGTCGCCGATGCTGAGGCGGAAGGTACCGAGCAGCTCGCGCAACTGGGTATAGGCATTGCTGAGCCCTTCGTCTATCTGCTCCATGGCGGCTTTGGCCTTGCCATTATCCCCCTTGGCGACGGAGCGCTTGAGCAGGGTGGACTGGATCTTGAGGTAGGAGAGCGCCTGGGCCAGCGAGTCGTGCAGCTCGCGGGCGATGACGGCACGCTCCTCCATCAGCAGCAGGCGCTGGTGCTGCAGCAAGGTCTGATCCTTGTGCAGCACCTGGGCCAGCAGCATGGAGAAGTTCTTCATCAGCCGCTCGTCGATGGGGTGAGCGCTTATCATGTCGAGCCGGCCGTACTCCTCATCATCCATCTGCAGATAGAAGCTCACCACGGCATCCAGGTCTCCGGGCCAGCCCTTGCGCCCGGTGATGTAGACCGGCATGGCATTGTGCTCGAAGCGGGTCAGCCTGATGTAGTCGATGTGCTGATGGGCGGCGGCCCGCTCCAGCAATTTCTGCAGGGTACGGCGGCTCAGCGGCGCCGCATGCAGCTTCTGGGCGGTGGAATAGAGGAAGGAGAGGGTGTCGTTCGCCTGCTGCAGCTTGGCGGTTTTCTCTTCCACCTTGCTCTCCAGCTCCCGATAGAGCTTGCCGAGCTCGTCCGCCATGGTGGCGAAGGCGCCGGACAGTTCCCCCAACTCGTTTTCGCAGTGGGGGGGCAGGGTCAGGTCGAACTCCTGGCGCTGGATCTGGCGTGCGCAATGGACCAGCTGATTGAGGGGGGCAACCACCTGCTGGCGGGTGAAACGCACCGTGAACCAGGCGATGGTGATGATGGAGAGCAAGCCCAGCCCCTCCGCCAGCGCCAGCATGCGCACCTTGAACTCCACGTGATACTGCATCTGATTGACGAAGTCATCGATGGCGGCGACGAACTGCTCGGTGTTGTCGGTGTAGCGGCTGGGGGTGGCGTTCTCGATGTGCTCGCGCATCATCTGCCATTGCAGCAGCACCTCGCCATAGGTACGGCGCAAGGAGGCGGGGGTGATCCAGCGCTGGGTCTCCTGCAACTCGGAGGCGTGCAGTGTCTGCTCGAACTGGTCGAGCCGGCCGAGGACGGCCTGATCCTTCTCGATTTCGTAGGCCATGCGATAGGCCTGCATCCGCAATGATCCCGACAGGTTGATCGCCTTGGCGTCGGGTACCGAGTAGAAGAGGGTGACCATGGCCACCACGGCGATCAGGCTGGCCATGAACAGGATCAGCACCATGGAGCGGCCGATGGCGCTGCTGACCGAGTGTACTTTGAACCACTTTCCCATGCCGATTGGCTTCCTTCAGATCAGACAAAGACCCCACAAAGTAGCATGGGAGTGTACTCCAACTTGTGCTAGCATCGAAAAACTAGATGAACTCCGAGCGTTTTTGCCTAAGTCATTGAGATAGGGGGAAAACGCCGTCAGCCGTCGTTCGAGCTGAAAGGGTCAGGAAAGAAATGCCCTGGCCTCCCGTATTTGGAAAGGTGTTTATGTTGCCACTTGAAGATGGTTTTTCCCGTCGTTTTTACTATTTGCGCCTGTCTATTACCGACGTGTGCAATTTCCGTTGTACCTACTGTTTGCCGGACGGTTATCGCCCCCCGGATGGGAACAAGGAGGGGCGCAAGTCGTTTCTCTCCCTGGAGGAGATCCGACGCATCGTCTCTGGCTTCGCCGCCATGGGTACCCGCAAGGTGCGCCTGACCGGGGGGGAACCCTCACTGCGCCGTGACTTTACCGCCATCATAGAGACGGTGGCCAATACCCCCGGCATCGAGAAGGTGGCCATGACCACCAATGGCTATCGCTTGAAGGAGCGCGCCCAGGAGTGGTTCGATGCCGGACTGAATGCCCTCAATGTCAGTGTCGACAGCCTGGACCCACGCCAGTTTCACCAGATCACCGGCGAGAACAAGCTGGCGGAGGTGATGGAGGGAATAGAGGCGGCACTGGCCGCCGGCTTCAAGTCGGTGAAGATCAATGCGGTGCTGCTCAAGGGGCTCAACGATCAGCAACTGGATCAGTTTCTGGCCTGGATCAGGCACAAACCCATCGAGCTGCGCTTCATCGAGCTGATGCAGACCGGGGAGATGGACAACCTGTTTCGCGACCACCACACCAGTGGCGAGCTCATCAAGGAGCAACTGCTTGGCAATGGCTGGATCCAGCAATTGCGCGCGGTGGACGACGGCCCGGCCCAGGTGTTCATGCATCCCGAGTCACAGGGGGGCGTCGGGCTTATCATGCCCTACAGCAAGGACTTCTGCGCCGGTTGCAATCGGCTGCGGGTCTCCTCCGTGGGCAAGTTGCACCTCTGTCTGTTCGGTGACAACGGGGTGGAGCTGCGGGATCTGCTCAGCGACGACAGTCAGCAGGAAGCCCTGCAACTGCGGATCCGCCAGGCGCTTACCGGCAAGGCCGCCACCCATCGTCTGCACGAGGGCAATGCCGGCATGACCCCCCATCTCGCCTCCATCGGTGGCTGAGTGCTCACCGTTAGCTCAAAATAGCCATCGATTAATAAGCAATCCTCATATAGGGGTAATTTACCTTGCCCCTTTCCTGCCTTGTTGCGCCAAGGGTTTGATCCAACGCAATAATCCCCCCTGTTTATCTCCCTGGTGGTATATCACTGGACTTGTGAGAGTCGCAATATACACCCACGCTTATAATTGATATTGAAAATGCCAGTCACTGGTTCCGCGCTCGAATTCTGTCCTGTGAAGAGGAATTGATATGCCTGATGGGGTCAATCTGTCACGCCGCAGTCTGTTTCGAGGACGACTGAGCGCGCCCAGACCCGAGGTGCAGCTGCCCTGGTCTGTCTCCTGGGCCGACTTCGTGGCCGATTGCACCCGGTGTGGCGACTGCCTGACGGCCTGCCCGGAGCAGATCCTGATCAAGGGGGACGGCGGCTTCCCGACGGTGGATTTCCAGCGTGGCGAGTGCACCTTCTGTGGTGAATGCGTCAGCGCCTGCCAGGTGCCTGTGTTCAGGCCGACGACCCAGACGCCCTGGGACTATGTGGCTCACATCGAAGCCGGTTGCCTGGCCAGTGCCCAAGTCTTCTGCCAGCGCTGTCAGGACAGCTGCGAGCAGCAGGCCATCCGTTTTTCTCCTCAGCTGGGGCGAGTACCCACCCCCAGCATCCATACCGAGTCGTGCAATGGCTGTGGTGCCTGCGTGGCGGATTGTCCGGTTGGCAGTATCAGGGTGGGCGCCCCCCATGAGGGTTCGGCCAGATGAAGCAAGGGATGAGCAAGTTGGAAAACAACCATATGACCCGAGAAGAGTTCCACGTATCCAGCCTGGTGGTACTGACCCAGCCCCCCTTGCGCCACCGGCTCGCAGAGCAGATTGCGGCCCTGGATGGGGCAGAGATCCATGCCGTCAGCGACGAAGGCAAGCTGGTGGTGACCCTGGAAGGGCCCAGCCAGCGCCCCATCATGGCGGCCATCGATGCGATCAATGCCATGCCGGGCGTGCTCTCCGCCGCCCTGATCTACCACCAGTTTGATGAAGTCGAAGCCGAGGGCAGGGAATAGCGCCACGAGGCTGGGGCCGCGCGGTTTGCGATGCCCGATGAAAGCAATAAAGCGCCATGACGCTGAGCCAGCGCGGCTCGTGACAATGGCTGTCATTGATGTGATTAAGCAATGCGAGGATATGTCATGAAGCTGAGTCGACGCGACTTTATGAAGGCCAATGCGGTGGCGGCAGCCGCTGCCGTGGCCGGAGTCAGTGCCCCCACCCTGGCGGCGAACCTTATTACCAGCACCGACAAGACTGCCATCACCTGGGACAAGGCGCCCTGCCGCTTCTGCGGCACCGGCTGCTCCGTGCTGGTGGGCTCTCAGGCCGGACGTGTCGTGGCGACCCAGGGCGATCCCGATGCGCCGGTCAACCGTGGCCTCAACTGCATCAAGGGCTACTTCCTGTCCAAGATCATGTACGGCGAGGATCGCCTGACCCAGCCCATGCTGCGCATGACCAATGGCAAGTTCGACAAGAATGGTGACTTCGCCCCCATCAGCTGGGATCAGGCGTTCGACATCATGGCCGAGAAGTTCAAGGCCACCCTCAAGGAGAAGGGACCGACCGCCGTCGGCATGTTCGGCTCCGGCCAGTGGACCGTATGGGAAGGTTATGCCGCCGCCAAGCTGATGAAAGCGGGCCTGCGCACCAACAACCTGGATACCAACGCCCGTCACTGCATGGCCTCCGCCGTGGTCGGTTTCATGCGTACCTTCGGCATGGATGAGCCCATGGGCTGCTATGATGACATCGAGCAGGCCGACGCCTTCGTGCTGTGGGGCTCCAACATGGCCGAGATGCACCCCATCCTCTGGTCACGGATGTCCGATCGCCGCCTCTCCAACCCGGATGTGCAGGTGCACGTGCTGTCCACCTTCGAGCACCGCAGCTTCGAGTTGGCGGACAACGGCATGGTGTTCACGCCCCAGACCGACTTGGCGATCCTCAACTACATCGCCAACTACATCATCCAGAACGACAAGGTGAACTGGGACTTCGTCAACAAGCACACCCAGTTCCGCAAGGGCGTCACCGACATCGGCTATGGCCTGCGCCCGACTCACCCGACGCAGCAGAAGGCCAAGAACCCCGACAGCGGCGACTCGACCCCCATGAGCTTCGACGACTTCGCGAAGTTCGTGGCGGATTATGACGTCGAGTCGGTGGCCAAGCTCTCCGGCGTCTCGAAAGACAAGCTGGAGAAGCTGGCCCAGATCTATGCCGATCCGGACAAGAAGGTGGTCTCCTACTGGACCATGGGCTTCAACCAGCACACCCGTGGCGTCTGGGCGAACAACCTCTGCTACAACATCCATCTGCTGACCGGCAAGATCTCCACTCCGGGCTCGGGTCCCTTCTCCCTGACCGGCCAGCCTTCCGCCTGCGGCACGGCGCGGGAAGTGGGCACCTTCGCCCACCGTCTGCCCGCCGACATGGTGGTCACCGATCCCAAGCACCGCGCCATCGCCGAGAAGATCTGGAAGCTGCCGGAAGGCACCATTCCCGAGCAGGTGGGTTATCACGCCGTGCTGCAAAACCGCATGCTCAAAGACGGCAAGCTCAACGCCTACTGGGTGATGTGCAACAACAACATGCAGGCCGGCCCCAACATGAACGAGGAGGGATTGCCCGGTTATCGCAACCCTGCCAACTTCATCGTGGTCTCCGACCCTTACCCGACAGTGACCGCGCAAGCGGCTGACCTCATCCTGCCCACCGCCATGTGGGTGGAAAAAGAGGGTGCCTATGGCAACGCCGAGCGCCGCACCCAGTTCTGGCACCAGCAAGTGAAGGCGCCAGAAGGGGCCAAGTCCGATCTGTGGCAGCTGATGGAGTTTTCCAAGCGCTTCACCGTGGAAGAGGTGTGGCCGGCTGAGCTGATTGCCAAGATGCCGGAAGTGAAGGGCAAGACCCTGTTCGAGGTGCTCTACGCCAACGGGCAGGTCAATCAGTTCCCGAAAGAGCAGAGCAAGGGGGCGCTGAACGACGAGGCGGAACACTTCGGCTTCTACGTGCAGAAGGGGTTGTTCGAAGAGTACGCCTCCTTCGGTCGCGGTCACGGCCACGATCTGGCGCCCTTTGATCAGTATCACGAGGCCCGTGGCCTGCGCTGGCCCGTGGTGGACGGCAAGGAGACCCTGTGGCGCTACCGCGAAGGGTTCGACCCTTATGTGAAGGCGGGGGAGGGGGTGAAATTCTACGGCAAGCCCGATGGCAAGGCGGTGATCTTCGCGCTGCCCTATGAGCCGGCCGCCGAGGCACCGGATAAAGAGTACGACATGTGGCTCTCCACCGGCCGCGTGCTGGAGCACTGGCACACCGGCACCATGACCCGTCGGGTCCCCGAGCTCTATCGCGCCTTCCCGGATGCGGTGCTCTTCATGCACCCGGAAGATGCCAAGGCCCGCGGTGTGCGCCGTGGCGAAGAGGTGATCGTCTCCTCCCGCCGTGGCGAGGTGAAGACCCGGGTCGAGACCCGCGGTCGCAACCGCCCGCCCAAAGGCCTGGTGTTCATGCCCTTCTTCGATGCGAGCCAGCTGGTCAACAAGCTGACCCTGGACGCCACAGATCCGCTCTCCAAAGAGACGGATTACAAGAAGTGCGCCGTCAAGGTCATGAAGGCGTAAGGCGGGCCGGGGGATGAGTCGCAGCCGTCGTCAGTTCCTGGCCGACCTTGCCAAGGGGGCCTGCTCCGTGGGCCTCCTGGGTGTGGGTCTGGGCTCGGTGGCACGCCAGCAGGTGCAGGCGGTGCCCGCCCAGGCTCTGCGGCCGCCGGCGGCTCTGGGGGAGGCCGACTTCCTTGGTGCCTGCGTGCGCTGCGGGCTCTGCGTCGAAGCCTGCCCCTACGACACCCTCAAGCTCGCCCGGCTGCTGGATCCCGTGACCACGGGCACCCCCTATTTCGAGGCACGCAGCGTTCCTTGCGAGATGTGTGACGACATCCCCTGTGTGGTGGCCTGTCCGAGCGGGGCGCTGGATCAGGGGATGACCGACATCGATCAGGCGCGGATGGGGGTGGCGGTGCTCATCGATCACGAGACCTGCCTCAACTACCTGGGCCTGCGCTGCGATGTCTGCTATCGGGTCTGCCCGCTGATAGACAAGGCGATCACCCTCGAACTGCAACGCAATCCGCGCACCGGCAAGCACGCCATGTTCCTGCCCACGGTACACAGCGACATCTGTACCGGCTGCGGCAAGTGCGAGCACGCCTGCGTGCTGGAGACGGCAGCCATCAAGGTGGTGCCCCGTCAGCTCGCCAAGGGGGAACTGGGTCATCACTACCGGCTTGGCTGGGAAGAGAAGGCCAAGGCGGGCAAGTCCCTCATTGGTGAGCGACTCACCCTGCCGACCCGCAAACCGGAGGGGCTATGAGTCGTTATCCGGGGGCCGAGGCCAGCGCCAGGTTGGGCTGGTGGCGTGCCCATCGCTTCCTGCTGCTGCGCCGCCTCTGCCAGTTCGGCGTGCTGGGGCTCTTCCTGCTGGGGCCGCTCGCGGGGGTCTGGATCCTCAAGGGCAACCTCTCCAGCTCCCTGCTGCTGGAGACGGTGCCCCTCACGGATCCGCTCACCCTGCTGCAGTCGGTGGCGGCGGGTCATTGGCCCATCACCACACTGTGGCTCGGGGCAGGCCTGGTGCTGCTGGGGTACTGGCTGGTCGGGGGGCGGGTGTTCTGCTCCTGGGTCTGCCCGGTCAACCTGGTCACGGATGCAGCCGCCTGGCTCAGGGCCCGACTTGGGCTCAAGGGCAACGGCCAGTTCAACCGCAACACCCGCTACTGGCTGCTGGCCATGGTGCTGGTGGCGCCCGCCATTACGGACGTGCTGGTGTGGGAGCTGGTCAATCCGGTGTCCTTGGCCATGCGCGGCCTGCTGTTTGGCATGGGGGCGGGCTGGGGTCTGCTGGTGGCCCTGTTCCTATTCGATCTGTTCGTGGTGGAGCGGGGCTGGTGTGGCCATCTCTGCCCGGTGGGGGCCTTCTATGCCCTAGTCAACCGGGTCGGATTTATCAAGATTTCTGCCAAGGGGCGTGAGCGGTGCAGCAACTGCATGGATTGTTATGCGGTCTGCCCGGAGCGTCCCATCCTGCGCGGCCCGGTTCACGGGGCCAGGCGCGGTCACGGGCCCTTGATTGTGGCTCAGGAGTGTACCAACTGCGGCCGTTGCATCGATGTCTGCGCGGAGCAAGTTTTCGAAATCACTACAGGTTTTGCCGTCAAGGCAGAGAAAACGTCGGAGAACAAATAATGAAAAAGCTGATTGGAGCAATGCTGGCCTGCCTGATGGCGGGCTCCTTGATGGCAGCCACCCCCGAGATCACCAACAGCACGGGGGGGATAAAATCGGAGCGGGGGAGTACGGATCTGGTCACGGATGCAGATGCGGCTCCCATGAAGAACTATCGCAAGGATGGCGATCTCTACGATCGTCAGTACATGCATCAACCGCCGCTGATCCCCCACGATACCCGCAACTACGAGGTGGACAACAAGGTCAACAAGTGCCTGGCCTGCCACAGCTTCAAGAACGCCAGCAAGATGAAGGCACCCAAGATAAGCCCCACTCATTTCGAAACCCGTGACGGCATGACCCTTGGCGAAGTGTCCCCCCGCCGCTACTTCTGCCTGCAGTGCCATGTGCCGCAGGCGGATGCGAAGCCACTGGTGGAAAATACGTTTAAACCAGTTGAAGCGCTGAACTGAGGAGCCCATAGATGAAATTACCCGGCTTTATCCAGCGTCTGTGGACCACCTTCAAGTCCCCCTCGAAGGCGGCCCTCTGGGTGCTGCTGCTGATGGGCTTCTTCGGCGGCGTCATCTTCTGGGGCGGTTTCAACACCGCCATGGAAGCCTCGAACACCGAGAAATTCTGTACCGGTTGCCACGAGATGAAGGACAACGTCTTCGTGGAATACCGCGACACCATCCACTATGCGAACCGTTCCGGGGTGCGCGCCAGCTGCCCGGATTGCCACGTGCCCCACGAATGGACCTACAAGATCATTCGCAAGGTGCAGGCATCCAAGGAACTGTGGGGCATGATCACCGGCAAGGTGGATACCCGCGAGAAGTTTGAATCCCACCGCCGCGAGATGGCGGAGCGGGAGTGGCAGCGGATGAAGGATACGGATTCCCGCGAGTGCCGAAACTGCCACAACTTCGAGTACATGGACTTCTCCCTGCAAGGCAAGCGGGGCGCCCAGATGCACTCCACCAGTCTGGCCAGTGGCGAGAGCACCTGTATCGACTGTCACAAGGGTATCGCTCACCAGTTGCCTGACATGAAGGGCGTGGAAGGGTTCTAAGGACACCAGGCCATCGGCGTGGCTTGCACCGCGCCGATGGCCTTTGATTTTTATAGACCTTTTAACCCCTCAGCCAGACATCTTTTGATAGAATCCCTCCCCGGCAACGCGGCGCCCGTGTCGGCGTGCATTCACCGACCGACATGGCCGGGCGACGCGTATCCCTCTTCTTCCTCTCGTGGTCAATGATTGACAGGACTTGTCCCATGGCAGCCAAAAACATGGCACCCAAACACAACGAATTCATCCCTCTCAAGATCGCCGTACTGACGGTCTCCGACAGCCGTACCGCCGCCGACGACAGCTCGGGGGATTATCTGGTCTCTGCCCTGACCGAAGCCGGTCACCAGCTCACGGACAGAGCGCTCTGCCCGGACAACCTGTTCCGGATCCGGGCTCAGGTGAGCGACTGGATCGTCGATGACGGGGTGCAGGTGGTGCTGATCAACGGTGGTACCGGCTTCAATGAACAGAACCGGGTGCCGGAGGCGGTGGGGGTGCTGTTCGAGCGCACCGTGCAGGGCTTTGGCGAGATGTTCCGCCAGCTCTCCTTTGCCGAGATAAAAGGGTCGGCCATGCAGAGCCGCGCGCTGGCAGGCCTGGCCAACCGTACCCTCATCTGCTGCCTGCCGGGCTCCACCGGCGCCTGCCAGCTCGGCTGGGAGCAGCTCATTCGGGATCAGCTGGACGCCCGTACCAGGCCGTGCAACTTCGTGGCCCATCTGAGCACCAGCGCCATACCGGCGTGAGTGACAGGGCATGGATGAACCCGGGCGACAGCGTACCGGCTGCCGGGTTCTTGTGGAACTATTTGTGACCAAGGGGCATAGATGAACCTGACCCATCTCAATCAGAGCGGCGAAGCGCACATGGTGGACGTGACCGACAAACAGGTCACCGAGCGGGAGGCTCGCGCCGAAGCCTTCGTGACCATGGCCCCCGCGACCCTGGCCCTGATCCTCGGTGGTCAGCATCACAAGGGGGACGTGTTCGCCACCGCCCGCATCGCCGGCATCATGGCGGCCAAGAAGACCGCCGATCTCATTCCCCTCTGCCACCCCCTGGCACTGACCCGGGTGGAGGTAGAGATTGACGCCCAGCCCGAGCACAATAGGGTCCATATCCGCACCCTCTGCAAGCTGTCCGGCAAGACAGGGGTCGAGATGGAGGCGCTCACCGCGGCGTCCGTGGCGGCGCTGACCATCTACGACATGTGCAAGGCGGTGCAAAAGGACATGGTGATCGAGCAAGTCAGGCTGGTGGAGAAGAAGGGCGGCAAGTCCGGCCACTTCCAGCTGGGCTCCCAGGCAGGAGAGAAGGCATGATCAAGGTACTATTTTTTGCGCAAGTGAGGGAGCTGGTGGGCTGTGACGAACTGAGCCTGCCCAGCGACTATCCCACAGCTGAACAGCTGCGCGCGGCCTTGTGCGAGCGCGGCGACAAGTGGGCGCTGGCGCTCGAGTCCGGCAAGCTGCTGGTGGCGGTCAACCAGACCCTGGTGCCGCTCGAGACGGCGCTCAATGATGGCGATGAAGTCGCCTTCTTCCCCCCGGTGACCGGAGGCTGAGGATGAGCGAGATAATGACCGTGGATCGCACAACGGCGCTGTGGGACTGGCACGAAGCCGCCTTCTTCCCTCTCCTTCCAGTAACGACCGGAGGCTGAGAATGAGCGAGATAACGACCGTGGATCGCACAACGGCGCTGTGGGACTGGCATGAGGCCGCCTTCTTCCCTCTCCTTCCAGTAACGACCGGAGGCTGAATCATGTCCCAAGCAACAACGACCCCCACCGATCGCATCCTGGTGCAGCGGGCCGACTTCTCGCTTGGTGAGGAGTATGAGCGCCTCGCCACCCGTCATGACAGCGGCGCCATCGTCACCTTCGTCGGCAAGGTGCGTGACTTCAATCAGGGGGATGCGGTGAAAGGACTCTCCCTCGAGCACTACCCCGGCATGACCGAGAAGGCCCTTGTCGATATCGTCAACCAGGCACGGGCCCGCTGGCCGCTGCAGGAGTGCACCCTGATCCACCGCATCGGCGATCTGTTGCTCGGCGATCAGATCGTGCTGGTGGCGGTGAGCAGTGCCCATCGCGAGGCTGCCTTCGAGGCCTGCCACTTCATCATGGATTTTTTGAAGACCCGGGCGCCGTTCTGGAAAAAAGAGCTGACCGCCGAAGGGATTCAACGCTGGGTCGAGGCCAAGCAGAGCGATGATGCTGCCGCCGCTCGCTGGCGGCAAGACCCCTAGCCAGCCCGGTTCGATGATTGGTAAGTGCCCACGGGCGCCTGCCACCCCCTGCTCGGACTACGCCGAGCCTCAAGGAGACAGGGAATGAAGAAACAGTTGTCCGTGGTGTTGCTTGGCCTCGTCGCCGGCGCTTTGTACAGCGGGGCCGCGCAGGCCGATGAGGTCAAGGTGGCCGTGGCCGCCAACTTCAAGGGGACCATGGAGCGCATTGGCAAGGCGTTCACCGCCAAGACAGGTCACCGCGTCGTCATCAGCTCGGCGGCCACCGGGGTGCTCTACACCCAGATCACCCACGGTGCCCCCTTCGATATCTTCCTCTCCGCCGACGTGGCCACCCCTCAAAAACTGGAGGCGGAAGGCAAGGGGAGCGATCGCTTCACCTACGCCATCGGCCAGCTCGGTCTATGGAAGAAGGGGGGGCCGGCTCCCGACGAGACGACCTTGCGCAGCTGGAAAGGCAACCTCGCCATCGCCAACCCGAAAACAGCCCCCTATGGCACCGCCGCCATGGCAACCCTGGCCCGTCTCAAAATAGATCCCAAGCAATACAGAGTGCTGACCGGTACCAACATCAGCCAGACCTGGCAGTTCGTGGACACCGGCAACGCCGAGCTGGGCTTCGTCGCCTGGGCGAACCTGGTGGAAGCGGGCAAGACCGGCGAAGCCTGGGCGGTGCCGGCCAGCTTCTACCCCCCCATCGAGCAGCAGGGACTGATCCTGAAGAAAGGCGCCGCGGTAGAGGCGCTGGTCGCCTGGCTCAAGGGCCCGGGCCAGGAACAGATCAAGGCTGCGGGCTATGCCCTGCCGCAGTGATGGCATGAATGCCAATCTCCCATGACCACTGGCCGGCCTCAGGGCCTGCCACGCCTTGCAATGAGGATGCATAACATGTTGCTGCTCGCACCAGGGAGGGATATGCCCCATGAGTGAAGGGGATCTGCAGGCGGTCTGGCTTACCCTGAAGCTGGCGGCCAGCACCACCGCCATCCTGCTGCTACTGTCGCCGCCGCTCGCCTGGTGGTTGTCCCGCAGCCAGCATAGGTTGCGGCCGCTGGTGGAGGCCCTGGTGGCGTTGCCCCTGGTGCTGCCGCCGACCGTGCTCGGCTTCTATCTGCTGCTCGCCTTCTCGCCGGAATATGGCCTCGGCGCCTGGTGGCGTGAGACCTTCGGGACACCGCTTGCCTTCAGCTTCCTCGGTCTGCTGTTTGCCTCCATCCTCTATTCGCTCCCCTTCGTGGTGCAGCCGCTCACCTCCGCCTTCGTCAACATGGGCAACAAGGAGATCGAAGCCGCCGCCACCCTGGGGCTCGGGCCCCTCGAGCGCTTCTTTCAGATCATCTTGCCGATGACGCTGCCGAGCTTCGTGATGGCGGCGGCGCTCGGGTTTGCCCACACCCTGGGGGAGTTTGGCGTGGTGCTGATAATAGGGGGCAACATCCCGGGAGAGACCCAGGTGCTCTCCATCGCCCTGTTTGATCACGTGGAAGCCATGGATTATCAGCACGCCCACTACCTGGCGGGTGGCCTGATGGGCTTCTCCCTGGTGATGCTGGTGCTGGTCTATGGCGTCTTGCAGCGCCGGCAGCGGAGGTTATTCGGATGAGCCTGCACCTCAAGGCCTGGCGCCGGTTTGGCGGCTTCGAACTCGACTGCGATCTGACACTCCCCCTTGGTGGCATTCTCGGCCTCTTTGGCCCTTCCGGCTGTGGCAAGAGTACCCTGCTGCGCATCATCGCCGGGCTGGATCGTGCCCCCTCGGACGTCCTGCACTGGCAGGGGCGGGATCTGGCGGCCCTGCTGCCGGAGGCGCGCCGCATCGGGCTGGTGTTCCAGGATTCCCGCCTCTTTCCCCACATGACGGTATTGGGCAATTTGCAGCTGGCGGCGGGCAAGGGGCGAGGGCGCTGGCAGCACGAGGCGCTGGCGATGCGGCTCGGCTTTGCCGATCTGCTGGGGCAGCCCGCCCACGGGCTTTCCGGTGGCCAGCGTCAGCGGGTGGCCCTGGGGCGGGCCCTGCTGGCAGAGCCGGATCTGCTGCTGCTGGATGAACCCTTCTCGGCGCTGGACAGCCGCAGCCGCATCCATCAGGCCCACGTGCTCAAGGGGTTGCAGCGTGAAAGCGGCATCCCCATGATCTTCGTGAGCCACGCCATGGAGGAGGTGAGCCTGCTGTGCGATCAGCTGGTGTTGCAGGAGGGGGGCCGGGTGGAGGCGCAGGGGCGGCCGAGCGAGATCTTCGCCCGCACCGACCTCTCCTTGGCCAGTCGCGACGATGCCGGTGTCATGCTGACGGCGACTCTGGCTCACTATGACGACGCTGAGCAGATGGCGACCCTGCAACTCGGGGATCAGACCCTGATGGTCACCATGGAGCATGCCCCCGACGAGACAGGGGAGCTGCAGATCAAGGTGGCGGGGCGGGATCTGGTGATCGCCACCGCCCCCATAGTGCACTCCAGCCTCTCCAACTGCCTCGAGACCCGACTGCTGGAGGCGCGGGAGGTGAGGCCGGGGCAAACCCTGTTGCAGTTGGCGCTGGGGCAGCAGATACTGCTGGCCCGGATCACCAGCCGCTCCGCGCAGCGGCTGGCGCTGGTGCCGGGGCAGCGCCTCTACGCCTACATCAAGGCGGTGAGCCTGGTGGGAGAGGGCTGAGGGGCGTGTCGCCACAGCATGGGCAGCAAGGTCGTCGGTGGCCGCTATCGGGTCGAGAGGGAGAGCACGGGTGCGTCGCAACCAGGTAATGAAATCCCATGGATTGGCCTTGCGCAGCGCGGGGGAGGGCCCCTTGCTGCTCTTGCTGCACGGCCTTGGCTCCTCCAGCCTCGACTGGCAGGCCCAGATCGAGCACTTCTCCCAGCACTACCGGGTGGTGGCGCTGGATCTGCGCGGCCACGGCCAGAGCATGCAGGAGGGGCCCTTCGATGTGCCCACCCTGGCGGCGGACGTGGCCCGCTGGCTAGAAGAGCAGCCGGAACCCGCCTGGGTGGTGGGGCTGTCGCTCGGGGCCATGGTGGCGCTCGAGCTGGCGCTGCGACTGCCTCACAAGGTGCGGGGGCTGGTGCTGGTCAACGGCTTCAGCGAATTTCTGCTGGAGACGCCGAGGGAGCAGGAGCGCCATGCCATGCGCCTCAAGTGGCTGCGCTGGTTTGGCATGCGACCGCTCGCCTGGTGGCTGGGGCGCGAACTCTTCCCCGGCCCCGAGCTCGCCCAGGTGCGCCACACCTTCCGGCTGCGCTTCGTGCGCAGCAACAAGAAAAAGACCTACAAGGCGCTGCTGGAAGCGCTGCCCGGTTGGTCGGTGCGCGCCCGGCTCGGCAGCCTCTGGCAGCCGGTGGCCATCATCTCCACCAGTCACGACTACCTGCCCCTCGCCAAACGGGTGGAGCAGTTCGCCTCCCTGCCCAATGCCAGCATCCACACCCCAGAGGGCCATCACGCCTGGCCCGCAGAAGATCCCGCCGGGTTCAACCATCTGCTGCAACGGATCCTGGCGACTCACTGAGTCTGTGCGGACATAAAAATGCCGACCCCCTGGGTTCGGCATTTTTGTTGATGGTTTTTTGCCGCTCAGGGCTGGGAGCAGACCGGGCAGTCCGGGCGCTTGGGGAGCTTCAGCTCGCGAAAGCGGCTACTGAGGCCGTCGATCATCAGCAGGCGGCCGTGATGGCTCTTGCCCATGCCGGCCAGCAGCTTGATGGCTTCGAGGGCCTGCAGGCTGCCCACCAGGCCCACCACGGGGGCCAGCACTCCGGCCTCGACGCAGGTCAGCGCCTGCTCGCCAAACAGGGCGCTGAGGCAGGCGTAGCAGGGCTCGTCCTCCTGCCAGGTGAAGCTGCACAGCTGCCCCTCCAGCCGGATGGCGGCGCCGCTGACCAGGGGCACCCTGTGCTGGCGGGCACGCTGGTTGAGCAGGTTGCGGATGGTGACGTTGTCGGTGCAGTCGAGCACCAGCTGGTGGCCGGGCAGCAGGGCATCGAGCAGCGCCTCGTCGGCGAGGAGGGCGTGGGTTTCCACCTCTAGCCAGGGATTGAGGGCGCGCAGGGACTGGGCGGCGGAGTCCACCTTGTACATGCCGATGCGCTCGTCGCTGTGCAGCACCTGGCGCTGAAGGTTGGAGAGCTCCACCCGGTCAAAATCCACCAGGGTGAGCCGGCCGACCCCGGCCACCGCCAGGTACTGGCTGGCGGCGCAGCCCAGTCCCCCGGCGCCGATCACCAGCACCCGGGCCTGCTTGAGCGCCTCCTGCCCCTCGAAATCGAAAGATTTAAGAATGATCTGACGGTTGTAGCGCAGCAGCTCGGCGTCGCTCAGGATCTCGCTCACAGCAGCAGTCCCGAGAAGGGCTCGACGGTCACCGTCTCACCGGCGGCCACCTTGCCGCGTTCCTGCTCAAGCACTATGTAGCAGTTGGCCCGGGACAAGGAGCTGAACACCCCGGAGTCCTGGGAGCCGGTGCTGCGTACCTCGAGGCCGTTCGGGCCCTGGCTCAGCATGCCGCGTTGGAAGTCCAGTCGCCCCGGCGCCTTCTTGAGGGGCTCGGTCGCGATGGCCTGCAGCGGCAGTGGGCGCGCGAAGTGGTGGCCGGCCAGCCTGGCCAGCGCCGGCTGCACCAACTGATCGAAGGTAACCATGGCGGAGACGGGGTTGCCCGGCAGGCCGAAGAACCAGACGTTTGGCAGGCGACCGAAGGCAAAGGGCTTGCCCGGCTTGATGGCGAGCTTCCAGAAGCCGATTTCGCCAAGCTCCTCCAGCAACTGCTTGGTGAAGTCCGCCTCGCCGACCGAGACGCCCCCCGTGGTGATGAGAGCATCAGCCTCGCGGTCGGCCTGAATAAAGGCGGCGCGCAGGGCGGCAGGATCGTCGGGGATGATGCCCAGATCCAGGCACGCTATGCCCATGCGGGTCAGCATGGCCTTGACCCCGTAACGGTTGGAGTCATAGATGTCGCCATGGGCGAGCGGGGTGCCCAGGGGTTTGAGCTCGTCACCTGTGCTGAAGATGGCGACCTTGAGCGGGCGGCGTACCGTCACGGTGGCGATGCCCAAGGAGGCCAGCAGCGGCAACTCCCGGGGGCTGAGGCGCAGGCCGCTCGCCAGCACCCGGGATCCTTGCGCCATGTCCTCGCCGCGGCGGCGGATGTTCTGGCCAAGGAAGGGCGTCGTCAGAAAAGTGATCCCGTTGCCGCCCTCCTGCGTTTCTTCCTGCATGACGACCGCCTCCGTGCCCGCCGGCACAGGGGCGCCGGTCATGATGCGGATGCAGTGACCGGCCGGCCATTCGCCCTCATAGGGCTGGCCTGCGAAGGCCTTGCCCGCCACGGGGAGCGGGGCGCCGGCGGCGAGATCGGCCAGACGCACGGCGTAACCGTCCATGGCGGCGTTGTCGAAGGGGGGCACCGACAGGGGGGAACTGATCTCCTCGGCCAGTATCCGATCCAGCGCCTGGGGCAGCGGCAACTGCTCCGTCTCGCAGCAGCAGGTGAGTTGTTCCAGCATCCCTTGCAGGGCCTTGTCCAAGGGGAGGAGTGCACCGGTATCGAATCCCATCATCATGACCTCTGTGGTGTATAGGGGGCGGATTATCCCAAAAATCCGCCCGGATGGGCAGGCGGATCGTGCAGGAATGCGGGGGAATACGGCTTTTGCTGTGATGACAGCGGCGGCCCTTTCCTTGAGTTACCACCTTGTGGGTGGCATGGAAGGGACGCCTGCATGCCAAGTGCCGGACTGTCTGCCAGGCGCCCCCGAACGGGGAAGGGGCCGCAGGGTAAAACCGGGTGGTTTGGCATAAAGTCAGGTGTTGGGCTTGAGTTAGTCTGAATTATGACAATAATCGCCCTGTAAGATTGCGCCACGACACCATGTCGATGGCCAGCACAGTCCCTGAGCGTGGGAGAGAAACAAGATGACGAGCTTAAGCCAGGAAGCCCTGTTGGTCAGGGCTGCGCTCGAGGCCCAGGGCCTCGAGACACCTCTGGTGGCCAATGAATTGAACGGCCAGCAGAAGAAGGAAAAAATCGAAGGCCACATGCGCGCCATCATGGAGACGCTGGGGCTGGATCTGGCCGACGACAGTCTGGCCGAAACGCCGCACCGCATCGCCAAGATGTACGTGAACGAGATCTTCTCCGGCCTCGATTACGCCACCTTCCCCAAGGTGACAGTGATCGAGAACAAGATGAAGGTGGACGAGATGATCATGGTGCGGGACATCAGCCTCACCAGCACCTGCGAGCACCACTTCGTCACCATCGACGGGCTGGCCCACGTGGCCTATATCCCCCGTGGCAAGGTGATCGGGCTGTCGAAGATCAACCGCATAGTGCAGTTCTTCGCCCGCCGTCCCCAGGTGCAGGAGCGGCTCACCCAGCAGATCCTGCTGGCGTTGCAGACCCTGCTCGGCACCAAGGACGTGGCCATCAGCATCAAGGCGACCCACTTCTGCGTGAAGGCGCGCGGCGTGATGGATTCGACCTCCTACACCACCACCACCTCCCTCGGTGGGGTCTTCAAGACCCAGCCAGACACCCGTGCCGAGTTTCTCGGTGGCTTGAAAGGCTAGTCACCCAGGGGCATGTCGCGCCGACATGCCCCGACTTCTTCCCTCCGTCTGCCCCGGTTTTTTTCTGAAAAAATCCTAAAGTGATGCCCGCGCTGGCCGATACAGCTCTCCGTGCCGCGGGATGGCCTGTTTGACACCCGTTTGGCCCTATCTTTCGTGCCGATACGGATGAGATTTGAATGACTGCTATGGATGGCAGCTAGCGTGCTCGTGCCTCGAGGGGCCGGCGCCGACGAATGCCACTTGATGACCCATATGCAGGACATGCCATGAACACCATGACGATAGGCAAGAAACTCTCCGCCGGCTTTGCCGTACTCGGCCTGATGATGGCCTTTATAGGCGGCTTTTCTCTGCTTGAATTCAGCACCATGAACCGGGCTGCCATCGGTTTTACCGACAGTATCCTGCCCGCCGTGGTGCGTACCAGCACCCTGGGCGAGACCATCAATGCGGTGCGCCGTTATGAGCTGGATGTTTTTCTGGTGGCGGACGATCCCCAGCAGCAGGCCCATTACCGCAATGAGAGCGAGAAGAGCCTGCAGGAGGCCGCGCGCCAGATAACGGCCCACGATGGCACCATCTGGGCGGAGGATCTGGAGGAGCGCCGTACCTTCGACATCGTGAAGGCAGATTGGGAGAAATACCTCGGCCTGCACCAGCGCATCCGGCAGATGCAGGACTCAGGGCAGATGGCCGAGGCTCAGCACCTCTTCATGGGGGAGGGGGTCACCCTCTACACCAACCTGGCCAAGTCGGTGGGCGACCTGGTGCGCATCAACCATGGCTATGCCGATGCCTCCCGCAAGGTGGTGGTGGCGGCCTATGATTCCGCCAAACTGAGCGTCACCCTGTCCCTGTTGGTCGGTCTGGTGCTGGTGGTCTGCCTCTCCGTGGTGCTGACCCGCCAGATCCGCGACCCGCTCATCATGCTGGCCCGTCAGGCTCAGCGCATCGCGAGCGGCGATCTCGGCAAGAGTGAGCTGCAGGAGTGGATCCGCACCAGCCGCTTCAACCGCGACGAGCTGGGTCAGCTTGGCTCTGCCATCGACCGGATGCAGGGGGCGTTGGCGAGCCTGGTGAGCGAGATCGCGGGCTCGGTGAGCCAGCTCAGCAGCGCGGTGGAGGAGGTGAGCGCCATCTCCGAACAGTCCGCCAAGGGCATGGCCAGCCAGCAGAGCGAGGTCTCCCAGGTGGCCACCGCCATGAACGAGATGCAGTCCACCGTGAATGAGGTGGCCCGCAATACCACGGATGCCATGAGCGCGGCCAAGGAGGCCTCCCGCACCTCGACCCAGGGCAATCAGGTGGTGCGCAGCGCCATCGGTAGCATAGAGCAGGTCTCGCAGCAGATAGAGCAGGCGGGCACTGTGGTGTCGCAGCTGGAAGCGGACAGCGCCAGCATCAGCATGGTGCTGGATGTCATTCGCGGCATCGCGGAGCAGACCAACCTGCTGGCACTCAACGCGGCCATCGAGGCGGCCCGGGCCGGCGAGCAGGGGCGTGGTTTTGCGGTCGTCGCGGACGAAGTGCGTTCCCTGGCCCAGCGTACCCAGGCCTCCACCGCCGAGATAAGCAAGATGATAGCGCTGTTGCAGGAGCGCACCGCCGAAGCGGGCAACGCCATGCAACTGAGCCGTCAGCAGATGCAGGAGAGCGTCGGGCTGGCACGGGAGGCGGGGGGTAGCATCGACAGCATCAATGGCGCCGTCACCCAGATCAGCGACATGAACACCCTGATCGCCACCGCCACCGAAGAGCAGAACGCGGTGACCGAGGAGCTCAACCGCAGCATAGTGAACATCCACAATGCCGCCGACGAGAACGCCCAGGGGGCGCAGCAGACCGCCCAGGCCTGTGTCGAGCTGAGCAAGCTGGCCAACAGCCTGCACCAGATGACCCAGCGCTTCACCCTCTGAGCCTTGACCCACGGATAACAGAAGGCCCCGCCAATCGGCGGGGCCTTGTTGTTTCTGGCGTTGTGGAAGGGCTCAGCTCAGGCCGACTATCTCGCCGTTCTCATCGATATCGATATGGCGGTAGGCAGGCAGACTGCCCAGCCCCGGCATGGTCATGATGGGGCCCGCCAGGGCATAGACGAAACCGGCGCCAGCGCAGAGCCTCACCTCGTCGATGGGGACTTCAAAATCCGTCGGTACTCCCTTGAGGGTGGGATCATGGCTGATGGAGAGCGGCGTCTTGGCCACGCAGATGGGCAGGTGATCCCAGCCCTCGGCCGAGAGCCGGACCAGCTGCTGGCGCGCCTTGTCCGAGAGCCGCACTCCGCGTCCGCCATAGCCGCACTCCACCAGGGTGGCAAGCTTGGCCGCGAGGCTCATTTCGTTTGGGTAGAGCAGCTTGACCTGGCTCGGCTGCTCGCAGGCAGCGACCACGGCCCGGGCCAGCTCGCTGGCGCCCTTGCCCCCGTCGGTGAAGGCGTGGGAGATGGCGGCGTCACAGGCACCGGCCGCCAGCGCCTCGCGGGCCAGCAGATCCAGCTCGGCCTGGCTGTCGGTGGGGAAGCGGTTGATGGCGACCACCACGGGCACACCGTAACGGCGGGCATTCTGGATATGCCAGGCGAGGTTGGCGCAGCCCTGCTTGAGGGTGGGAAAATCTTCCCCCAAGAGGCTCGCCGGCAGCGGCTGGCCCGGGCGAATGTCCAGCAGTCCGCTGTTGGCCTTGAGGCCGCGCACCGTGGCCACCAGCACCACACAGGCGGGGGTGATGCCGGACTGGCGGCTCTTGATGTTGAAGAACTTCTCCAGCCCCATGTCGGAGCCAAAGCCCGCCTCGGTCACCACATAGTCGGTGAGGCCCAGGGCGATGCGATCGGCGATGACGGAGGAGTTGCCGTGGGCGATGTTGGCGAAGGGCCCTGCGTGCACCAGCACCGGGGTCTGCTCCGTGGTCTGCATCAGGGTCGGCTGCAGGGCGTCTTTGAGCAGCACCGTCATGGCGCCCGCCACCTCCAGCTGCTCGGCGGTGATGGGGTTGCCGCGGTTGTCCAGCGCCAGCTGGATGCGGCCGATGCGGGCGCGCAAGTCTTTCAGATCGCTGGCGAGCGCCAGGATGGCCATCAGCTCGGAGGCGGCGGTGATGACGAAGCGATCGGAGCGCTCCACCCCGTCGGCGGGGCCGCCCTGGCCTAGGGTGAGGTGGCGCAGGGCGCGGTCGTTCATATCCAGAGTGCGCGGCCAGAGGATGTTGGCCGGGTCTATCTCGAGGCGCGAGAGGCCTGTCCTGGCGCTGAACTGCTCGCCCAGTTTCTGCTCGTGGAACAGGCGGGCATCCAGGGCCGCCGCCGCCAGGTTGTGGGCGGCGCTGAGGGCATGAAAGTCCCCGGTGAGGTGCAGGTTCATCTCCTCCATGGGCACCACCTGGGCATGTCCGCCCCCGGCGGCGCCCCCCTTGACCCCGAATACCGGCCCAAGACTCGGCTGGCGTATGGTGGCTATGCTGGGCTGGCCTATGTGATTGAGGCCCATGGAGAGGCCGAGGGTGGTGACCGTCTTGCCCTCGCCAAGGGGGGTGGGGGTGATGGCGCTCACCAGCACCAGCTGACCTGCCCGTCCGGGCCGGGACTTGAGCAGCTCGAGACTGAGTTTGCCCTTGTGGTGGCCCTGGGGGCTGAGCTGGTGGGGTTGGATGGCGAGGCGTTCGGCCAGTGCCTGGATGGAGAGACGGGGGGACTGGCGGGAGATCTCGATATCGCTTAGCATCAGCACCTCGTTGGCATGTCAGGTCAAAGATGCGGCGAAGTATAGAGGAATCAATAAGGTTATCCAATGAGTAATACTATTTTATCCGGCAGTCGTGAGCCCCATCAAAGCCCCATACTGCTGGACCTCAATGCCCTCTACCATCCTCCCAAGCAGCCGCTCACCGCCCTTGGCATCGTCAGCGCCTTGGTCCCGCTGTTCGGCTACGGCTGGCAGGCGATGACCCAGGATCCCGAGACTCACTTTCGCCAGGAGCTCGGCAAGCGCATCAACAAGCGCAAGACGGACGAGGCCAACCTCACGCTGATCCTGCAACTGGCGGCCATGCTCGATTGCCACTGCCTGCACATCACCCTGCCCTATGCGCTTGGCGAGGAGCAGCTTGCCACCCTGGCGCGGCGCCTGCCGCGCTGGCAGCTGACTTTGCGCGATCTGCTGCTGGTGGCCGAGCTGCCACTGCCGGCCGGTCCAGCGCGCTAGTTCACACCTCCCTGTCCCAGTAGTGGGGGGCCAGGTAGCGCTCCTGCACGAACTCGATGAAGCAGCGCACCTTGGCCGAGACGAAACGGCGGTGCGGATAGAGGGCATAGAGCCCCACCTGTCCCTTCTCCCATTCCGGCAACAGGGGCACCAAGGCGCCTGAGCGCAGCGCATCCCCGACGATGAAGGTGGGCTGCAATATGATGCCCTGGTGATCGCAGGCGGCCCGGGTCAGGGCCACCCCGTTGTTGGCGCGAAGGGGCCCTTGCGGGCGCACACTTAGCTGCTCCCCATCCCGTTTGAAGGTAACCGTTCACCGGCCCCGGCTTGACTAAGCCGAGGTCAGGTTGAATACGTCAGGATAGGGCTGGCCTGTCATGACCGCTGTGACGATCCGGCACAGCACTTCGAGTGCCGACAGCTGGCGCTTCTTGCTCGTCTCAATCACCGACAGCACCCGCGAGCGGAACTTGTCTCCCCGGTCTGAACTCGTGCCGAAACAGATCTTCCGCAGGATCACACTGCCGCGAATACACCGCTCCGCCTCGTTGTTGGTCAGCGGTGTCCCTGGATGCTGCAAGAATACCCACAGCCCGGTTTCATACTTGAGAATATGCTGGCAGCGACCGGCATAACGTCGCACGGGAACCTCGGCACCCTTGCACAGTACCGTCTTGATACTGCGCCGTAATCGCTCCATCCGTCTGAGTCTGATCTGTTCACCGATCAGCCCCGACTCGTAACGGTGCTGGGTGCGAAAGACCGTCTTCAACAGCACGACCAGCCGATGTCCTAGGTAGGCTGTCTGACCGCCGCCGCCATAATCCGCCATCTCTTGCAGGTTGCGCTGGACATGCGCCAGGCAGAATTGATGCCGTGTCGGATCCAGCCAGTGGTAACTGGCGCACTGGTCGGTAACCACAACGCCGTGGGGTGCCGAACCCAGCAGATGCTTGGCATTGTCCTGACTGCGGAAGTAACGAATGTTCTGGAACACCGCATCGTTGCTGGCCATCAACCACAACCACCGGGTATTCGACTCGCCATTGCGCTGATGCGTGGTCTCATCGGCATGGATGATCGGCGCCTTCTGAATATGTTGCTTCAGCGCTTGATGGATGGGGGTCAGCATCGAGCTGATACGCCCCTGGGCTTCCGAGATGGCGCCCACCGAAAAGGTCATGCCGTACTGATCGTGCAGCAAACTCTGAATTTTGCGCACACTCAGATGATATTTCCCTGCTAGCACGGCGATATGGCTAAGCAACCGCGGTCCCATTTGGCCGTTGGGTGCCGAATTGGGCAGTTCGCCTTTGCTGAGCGCATCGCAGTGCTGACAGTGGCCGTGGAATACCTGGTATTCGGTGATTTCCAGCGGCAACTTGGGCAGTTCAAACACCTGGTGACGGAAGGATGGCGCGGCATTGGCCACGACCTCTCCGCCACATTCAGCGCAGCAGGATGCCGGTTTGCAAGCAACCACCTGATCGGTGGATTGCAGCAGACTTAGTTCTCGTCGATGCCCCGGGTGTCCAGGTTGAGCGCCAACCTGATTTCGGCCACGAGGCGTCGCAACTTTTTTCGCTCCGCCTTAGCCGCGGGCGAGTCGGAGGATGGTGATTTGGACGAGTTACGAGAAGAGAGAGCCAGACGGTCCTCGTACTCGCGTAGCTTGTTCCATAGCTCCTGGATGATGCGGTTGGCATCATGGAGGTCGTGCGCCTGAGGCGCTGCATTTTCGAAGAGTTTTTTCTTGTTCATGGACTTATGTTGACGGACTGGGAGGATCTATCAACCCCCGAAAGTGGATCAAGAGATGATCGTCATATTTGACTGTCAACGGGGGGCTGGTGAACGGTTACGTTTGAAGACCCAGTCCGGCTGGGTCAGGGTATAGATGAGGCAGTCGTGCTGCTTGAGATCCTCCGGGGTCTTTGGGGTGCCCCTGCGGGCCAGATATTCGGGGCTGGCGCACACCACCAGCTTCATGGTGGCGAGCGGCTTGGCCACCAGGGAGGAGTCCGGCAGGTTGCCGATCCGCAGCGCCAGATCGAATCCCTCCTCCACCAGCGCCACCCGCCGGTCGCTGTACTCTATCTCCAGCTTGAGCTCGGGAAAGCGCTCGCGAAACAGCGGCAGGGCGGGGGAGAGGTGCAGGTAGCCAAAATCCATGGGCACCGAGAGCTTGAGGGTGCCCTGGGGCTGCTGGTTGTTGTGGGTGAGCTGGCTGTGGGTCTCTTCCAGCTCGGCCAGCAGGGCCAGGGAGCGCTGGTAGTAGAACTGGCCCGCCTCTGTGGGGTTGACCTGGCGGGTGGTGCGTGACAGCAGCCGGGTCGACAATGACTCCTCGAGCTGCTGCATCAGCTTGGAGGTCATGGCGACCGAGATGCCGAGCTGATGGGCGGCCTTGGTAAAGCTCTGGCACTCCACCACCTTGATGAAGGTGCGCATGGCGGCTATCTGATCCATATTCCACTCTCGGTTGATAATTATTTTAATAAATCGATGATTATCCATTCCTGCTCGGAGGTTAGCATGTCGGGTATCGATGTGAACCCCCCAATGAAGGAACGATCGGAATGAAAATGACCAAGGCCCTGCTGGCTTCCTGCCTGTTTATGGCGGCTCCCCTGATGGCGGCCGACTACGATGTCGATGCGGCTCACACCACAGTCCAGTTCAAGGTGGGCCACCTCGGCTTCTCCGAGCTGGTCGGCCGGTTCAACACCTTCAGCGGCACCTTCAGCATGGATGATGCCAATCCGACCGCCGCCAAGGCGAGCTTCGAAATCGACGCCGCCAGCGTGGACTCCAACCACGAGGCCCGCGACAAGCACCTGCGCAGTCCCGATTTCCTGGACGTCAAGCAGTACCCCAAGATGACCTTCGTCAGCTCCGGCTATGAAGGCACCAAGGACAAGGGCGTGCTCAAGGGCACCCTGACCCTGCACGGCGTCTCCAAGGGCGTGGCCTTCGACATGGTCCACATCGGCGAAGGCAAGGATCCCTGGGGCGGCTACCGCAGCGGCTTCAACGCCACCACCACCATCAAGCGCAGCGACTTTGGCGTGAACTACATGCTGCCGGGCATTCCGGATGAGATGAGCATCAACCTGTTCGTCGAAGGTGTGCGCAAGTAATGGACGCAGCACTCTTGCTACAAACCCTGGCGGCCCCTTTGGGGGCCGCTTTGCTGTCATGGCGCTGGCCACGGCTGGGTTATCTGTGGGGGGCGCTCGCGCTCTGGCTGGTGGGCTGCCTGCTGGGCGGCGCCTATGGCCTGCCGGTCAAGGCGTGGCAGTGGCTGCCGCTGTGCCTGCTGGTGCCCGCCGTGGCGCTGCAACTGGCAGACAAGGGCATAGCCCTGGCACTGTTCGCCGGGCTCGCTGCCCTGGTGTGGTGGCAGGGGTTGGCCTCGGTGCTCGACATCGAGCCGCGCATCTGGCTGGCCCTCTTGCCCGCCATCGCCTGGTTCGGCTGGACGGGCTGGCGCGGTGACAGCGAGGAGGGGCTGGGCTTTACCTTGGGCTTCATCTGGCTGGCGCTGGTCATTGGCATCGATGGCAGCCTGCTGATCGCCCAGCTGGCGGGCGCCCTGGCCGCCTTCGCCGGTTTCCGTGCCCTGCTCGGTGCCTTTGCGGGCATCAAGGTGGCCCCGGCCGCCCTGGCGCTGGCGCTCGCCTTCGTGCAGATGCTGGCCTGGCAGTACGTGGAAGTGCCGCTGGTGGTGTTGCTGCCGCTTCTGGAGTGGGCCCTGCGCAAACGGCCGGGGTTGTCTCGTTGGGGTCTGCTTATCCTGGTGGGGGTGATTGGTGCTGGTTTGAGTCTGTGGTGGGTGTGGCCAGAGGCATCACTTTATTGATTTCTGCATGAAAAACAGACTATTACCTTATAAATTGATGGGTTAGTCAAAGTCTGTGTAGATAAAGATTGAGCCCCATGGTGCTTTCAGATAAAAAGGATTTTCAATTATCTGGACACACACAGAACCCGGCTATGCCGGGTTCTGTTTGCCTGCTTTCTCGCGGCACGCTAAGGAGGCCACAGTTGCACAGTCAGGGATCTGAGCATCTGTTTTTTCGCCATTTCACCGAGCAGGGACGCCTCGGGGATCTCTGCATCCTGCTGGTGACTCACCTGCTTCCCGACAGGCCCCAGTTCATCCAGGTGCTCGATGGGGTGGGGCGCGTCGGCGCCATCCTGCCCAAACCGAAGTCCGTGCACGGGCCGACCCTTGCCTGGGCCCAGCAGCACTACCCAGTGCTGCCGCTCAATCGCCACTGGACCTCGGATCCCGAGGGCGTCATTGCCCAGATAGCCCCCCTGGTGGAACCCCATGAGCGTCTCATCATCCTGGACATAGGCGGTTACTTCGCCAAGACCCAGGCGATTCTCGCCGAACATTTCGGCGCGCGCTTTCTCGGGGTGGTGGAGATGACCGAAAATGGCCATCAGCGCTACGAGCAGGAGGTGCTGGCCGCTCCCGTCATCTCGGTGGCGCGCAGTCCCCTCAAGCAGGCGGAAGACATCCAGATCGGCCTGAGTGTGGTCTACTCCGCCGAGTCTCTGGCGCGCACCCTGAGGCGCACCTTCAATGTCTGCCAGGCCGCCCTGTTTGGCTATGGCAAGGTGGGGCGCAGCATCGCCCGCGAGCTGCGCTGCCGCAACCTGCACCTGGAGCTGGTGGAGACGGATGCCCTGCGCCAGGTGGAGGCGCTCTCCCACGGCTTCAAGCTGGTGAACAAGGCCGAGGCTCTCGGCCGCGCCGAGCTGGTGATCTGCTGCACCGGCAATGGCTCCCTCGACATCGCCGATTTGCAGGCACTGCGCCCGGGGGCCATGCTGGCGTCTGTCACCTCGGCGGATGACGAGTTCGCGTTCTGCCTCTCCCAGCTGCCCTGGCCGAGCGAGGAGGTGTGCCCCCATGTGCTGGCGCTCACGCGCCCGGATGGCAGCACCATCTTCCTGCTCAATCGCGGCGAGGCGGTGAACTTCGTCCACGGCGCCGTCATCGGCGAGTACGTCTACCTGGTGCTGGCGGAGATCATCGAAGGGGTGCACCAGCTTGCCGGGCAGGCGCCGGCCGCCGGCCTGCTTGAGCTGCCCCAGGCCACCATCTTAAATGCGAAAGGG
>NZ_CDBZ01000199.1 GCF_000819985.1 Aeromonas media
GTCTGGGGGGGCTTTACTTGCATCCCTTCTGGGAGCGGGGGGGGCTCTGGGGATTGGTGCTCGGCATCGAGCTGGTCTTGTGCGTCACCGCCGCCTTGAGCCTCTGGCTCGGTCATCTCAAAGGGCGCACGGCGCCGCCCCTCTCCTGTCACGCCTCGTCACGCCAGTGACGGGCCCTCAACTCACAGGCCGTCGTAATAGTCCGCCGGCACCGGCACCACGGCGCCTGTGTGCAGCTCCTCGTCGATCACCTCGCTCAAGGGGCGCAGATGAAACTTGATTTGCCCCGACGGCAACATCAGTCCCACATCAGGATTACGCCCGTCGCCCATGTTGGCCGTCTTGAACGCAAGCCCGGGATGGGCGGCCACCAACGCTGGCAGTGAGGGCACCACCAGCTCTATGTGCTCCAGCCCCGCCTGATGGGCGCGGCCCGCCTTGGGGGCGGCCAGCTCGATGCAAGGGACAGTGATCTGCTGCCAGCAGACGGGTTGATGCAGACGATAGGTGGCGATGGGGCGGCCCCCTATCATCCCCTCCACCAGCAGCACCCCATGGCGCGCCAGCGTCTCTTTCAGGGCGAGGTATTCCGGCAGGGTGGCAGCGCGGTAGCAGAGATGATCCACCTGGGGGGCTTCGCACTCCCCCATGAGGGCGTGCATTTCAGTGAGCAGTTGGCAAACGAATGGGGCCATGGGCCCCAACGTGGTATCCAGTGGATGAGACATGATCACCATTTCTTCTTGGGTTGGAACAGGACATCGAGCTCGTCCGCTTCTTTGTCCTTGATGTTTTGCAGCTCCTTCTCGCTGTGCTGCTGCAGATGCTCTTCCAGTTGGCGCATCCCCTGGCGCATGTCCTCTTCCCGCGCCAGCAGGTAGGGATCCTTGTCGGAGACATTGGCCAGAGCACCAAGCCCCTTGGTATAGAGCTGACGACAGGTGCCGTACTGCCCCTGGATCTGGGCATCCATGGCCCGCTTGATCAGGTTGGCGATGTTGATCTTGAGCTGCATAAGCTCGAGGCGGCGATCCTCCTGGGCGAACCCCTGGGGATCTATTTTGCCCTTGTTGTGCTCGACCCGCAGCACGGCCCGCATCTTCTTGGCCAGTTGCAACATCTGGATCGCCTGACGGTCGGACTCCGGGGTCTTGAAGTGCCCCTCGTCCTGACTGCTGTAGTTCTCCTGCACATTCTTGATCTGGGTCTGGACGTCGATGATGCGCTGCTTGACCTGAGGGTTCGGCATGACCTGCACTATGGCGCGGTAGGCATCCAGGATCCGGTGTTGCAGCAGCAGCACCATGTTCTTGGAGAAGGGCACCAGGTTGACGTTCAACAGCACCTCTTCGGTCTCGTCCGCCACCGCCTTGTGACGGGCGATGGCCTGGCGCTTGTCGGCTTCCGCCTTCTGTTTGTATTGCTGCACCACGTTATAGGCGATGACCAGAAACAGGAGTGCGCCAATCGACAGCAATATCAAGGTTAAAATCATAGGGTATTCACACTCCTGTCCCAATCCAATTGCGTGATCCTACAACAGCTTACCCGCATAGGGTAGCGCCCAGATCGCACCTTGCCTCACAACAACGCAAGGGAGTCGCGGCAAGGGCGATGCCCGGGGCCTCATGCACCATATCGCCCGCCGCGTCCATTACTTGAGGCAAAACCCCTTCGACTGGAGGAAGCCCAGCATGAAGGGACGCGCCTCCTTGCCGAGGATGGCCTTGATCTGTCCGCTCCAGGTCTGCACCTTGTTGTTGCTGCTGCGGGCCAGGTAGTAGTCGTGGATTTGGCTGTCGTATTGCGCCAGCAGAGCGCGATCGAGCGTCTCTGGATAGCGGTTCTCGTGCACCACCAGCGCGCGGGGCAGCCGCGGCTTCTGCTCCGGCTGCTGGGCGGGGTGACCCAGGCAGAGGCCGAACAGCGGGATCACCTGATGGGGCAGCCCCAGCAGCTCGCTCACCGCCGCCGGGTTGTTGCGAATGCCGCCGATGTAGACGCCGCCCAGGCCCAGGGACTGGGCCGCCAGCAGGGTATTCTGGGCCATCAGGGCCCCGTCGATGGCACCGATCATGAGCTGCTCCACGAAGCCGGTCTGGGCCTCCGGCACTATCTGGCTGTGGCGCTGATAGTCGGCGCAAAACAGCAGGAACTCCGCCGCCTCGGCCACGTAGGCCTGGTGCCCGGCCAGCTCGGCCAGGGTGGCGCGCAGCCCCTTGTCCGTCACCCGGATAATGCTGTTTGCCTGCAGGAAGCTGGAGCTGGAGGCGCTCTGGGCGGCGCTCAGTATCTGATCGAGTTGCGAGGCGCTGATGGGCTCAGGGGTGAACTGACGAATGGAGCGATGGGAAAGGATGAGATCTATGGTCGGGTTCATGGTGCCTCCAAAATGAAGGTCACACTGTACCCAAAAAAAGCGAGGGGCCCAAGGCCCCTCGTCACCCTCAGGGGGCAGGATAGACATAGGGGGCCTGCAGCCCGAGCGGGAAGCCCAGCGCCCAGTAGAGCAGCAGGAAGCAGGTCCAGCTCACCAGGAAGGCCAGGGAGTAGGGCAGCATCATGGAGACCAGGGTGCCGATGCCGGTGCTCTTCACATACTGCTGGCAATAGACCACCACCAGGGGGAAGAAGACCATCAGCGGGGTGATGATGTTGGAGGCGGAATCCCCTACCCGATAGGCGGCCTGGGTCAGCTCCGGCGAGATCCCCACCGCCATCAGCATGGGCACCAGGATGGGGCTGATGAGCGCCCACTTGGCCGAGGCCGACCCCACCACCAGGTTGACGCTGGCGGTGAGCAGTATCATGCCGACTATGGTCACCTCCCCCGGCAGCGCCAGGGCGTGGAGCACCTCGGCGCCGGAGAGGGCCAGCAGGGTTCCCAGGTTGGAGTCACCGAACGCCTTGATGAAGAGGGCGCAGAAGAAGGCCATCACCATGTAGGAGCCCATCTTGTTCATGGTGGCCGACATGGCATCGATCACATCCTTGCCGCTCTTGAAGCTCCCCGCCACGAAGCCGTAGACGATGCCGGGCAGGATGAAGAGCAGGAAGATGAGGGGCACGATGGACTTCATCACGGGCGCCGCGAAGGTGGTGAGCGATCCATCCGGTGCCCGCATCGGCGAGTCGTCCGGGGACAGGGCCAGCCCCAGCAGCACCACGGCTGCCAGCATGGCAAACCCGGCCCAGTTGAAGGCCCGGCTCTCCTGCGCGCTGTAGCGCCCCATCTCGTCGGCACTCTCCAGATCCTCGTTGAGGGGCACCTGCTTGAGGCGCGGCTCCACTATCTTCTCGGTGACAAACCAGCCCACGCAGATGATCAGCAGGGAGGAGGCGCCGGTGAAGATGATGTTACACAGGGTGTTGACCATGTAGTCGGGGTCGAGCAGTTGGGCCGCCGACTGGGTGAACCCCTGCAGCAGGGCATCCCCGCCGGAGGGCAGGAAGTTGGCGGCGAAGCCACCGGAGACCCCGGCAAAGGCCGCGGCTATGCCCGCCAGCGGATGACGGCCCGCCGCATGGAAGATGATGCCGCCGATGGGGATCACCAGCACATAGCCCGCATCTGCCGCCGTATGGCTGACAATGGCCACCAGGATCAGCATGGGGGTCAGGAAGCGCGCCGGGGTGACCTTGAGCAACTTCTTCAGGCCGGTGTTGATGAAGCCGGACTGCTCTGCCACCCCGACCCCCAGCATGGCCACCAGCACGATGCCAAGGGGCGCAAAGCCGGTGAAGGTGGTGACCATGCTGGCGAGAAACTCGGCCAGCCCAGCCCCGGTCAACAGGTTGTTGACCACCACGGCCTCCCCGGTGCGGGGGTTGACCAGATCGAAGGAGAACTGGGAGCCTATCCAGGAGCCGACCCAGACGATCAGCAAGGCATAGAGGAACAACATGGCGGGATCCGGCAGCTTGTTGCCCGCCTTCTCGACCCCGTTGAGGAAGCGGTTCAACCAGCCATTGGGACTGGCCGGACGCTCGTTCACTGCGGCTTGACTCATTATGGTGATACTCCATGACCAAGGAATGAGCGCGCATACTAGCGATAACGTCTAATGAATCCCATGATATGAGACAAAAATTCGATTAATTATGTTTAATTTGGCATGTCGCGCTCCTGAAATGAGACATGCCGCACATTGTCAGCTGTGGTATCAGGCGCCGATCAGCGGATAGTGGCCAAGCTTGCAGCGGATCCCGAAGCCTGCCGCCGCCACCTCCTCCGGGGTCATGGGCGTGCTGAACAGGAATCCCTGGAAGACGTGACAGCCCTGGGCCCGCAGGGCCGCCAGCTCGTGCTCGTCCTCCACCCCTTCCGCCAGGATCCCGAGCCCCAGGCTGGTGGCCATGGCCACGGTGGCCCGGATCACCGGCAGGTTCAGCCCGACCACGAAGGAGCGATCCAGCTTGATGGTGTCGATGGGCAGGCGGTTGAGGTAGGCGAGCGACGAGTAGCCGGTGCCAAAGTCGTCGATGGCGATCTTGATCCCCTGCTCGCTCAGGGCGTCGAGGATCTCGATGCAGCCCTTCATGTCCAGCATCAGCACGGTTTCGGTCAGCTCCAGCGTCAGCAGGCCCGCCTCGACATTGGACTCCCTGAGCTGCTGCGCCACCTGCCCCGGCAGGGAGGCGGAGAGCTGGAAGCCGGAGAGGTTGACCGAGACAGGTACCCGCACCTGCCACTGGCGCTGCCACTCCCCCATCTGGGCCAAGGCGGTGGCGAGCACCCAGCTCCCTATTTCACGAATGAGCCCCATCTCTTCGGCCAGCGGGATGAACTCCGCCGGCGAGACGTGCCCGAGCACGGGGTTGTACCAGCGCAGCAGGGCCTCGAAACCGATCAGCTTCCCCTGGGCCACGTCCACCTGAGGTTGATAGCGCAGGCTCAGCTCCCCCCTACCGACGGCCTTGGCCAGAAACTGCTTCAGGGTCAGTTTGCGGTGCAGGCTCTGCTGCATGCTGGGGGTGAAGCGCTGCCAGCGCAGGCGCCCCATCTGCTTGGCCTGGTACATGGCCATGTCGGCGCGGGTGATGAGGTTGTCGCCATCATCGGCGTCGTCAGGGTAGATGGCGATGCCGATACTGCCGCCTATGGTGACCTCGGGCACTCCGCTCAGTTGCAGCGGCTTGCTCATCTGGGAGAGCATGAGATCCGCCACTTCCTGCGCTCGCTCGCTCGCCTGGTTGAGAGGCACCAGGGCGGTGAACTCGTCTCCACCGAGCCGCGCCAGCTCCACGTCCCGCGGGCAGATCTGCTTGAGCCGACCGGCCACCCGTTCCAACAGGCGATCCCCCGCCTTGTGGCCATAGTTGTCATTGACCAGCTTGAAGTTGTCGAGATCCATGAACACCAGGGCGAAGCGCCCCCCCAGGCCGCAGTAGGCCTCGAGGGACTTCATCAGGCCGTAGCGATTGAGCAGGCCGGTGAGGGAGTCGTGCCAGGCCAGGTGACGGTGTTCGAGCTCCTCGAGCTTGCGATCCGTGATGTCCCGCATGGTCAGCAGGATCCGGGCCCCCTGCTGGATGTGGCGGAACTGATACTGGAACCAGCGCATTCCCTTCTGGGTCCGGCACTCACCCTCGGCCACCACCTCCCCCACCCGGGAGAGCCGGGTGTAGAAAGCCTCATCGCAGCCGGAGAAAACCTGGGTCAGCTGGCTGATGCCGGTGCCGAAGCACATGTCGAAATGGTGGTTGCCGCTCTCGAGGCACCCCTCGTTGTCGAACAGACAGGCCAGGGTGTCACCGGTGGCGAGGGAGGATTCCTGATAGAGGGTATCAGCATCGATGACCGCCTCCGTCATCATCATCTGCCGTCCGGCGAGCTGGATGCCGGAGAGGCGCAGATAGACCTGTTTCTTGACCCCCTTGGGGGAGAGGGTCCACCACTCGTTGTAACTGCGATCCTGTTGAAAATCACCGAGATAACGCTGCAACAGCAGATCGATGGCGGCGGCCATGTCGGCCGAAAAGTCGCGCGATTGCAGCTCGGAAAGGGAACTCGCCTCCCACAATCCCAGGGCGGAGTCATTGGCCCAGTAAATGTGGTGACGCTGGATGTCATAGACCCAGATGGGCGTATGGAGCACATCCATCGCGGTGAGCAGGCGTTCGTCTAGCGTATTCATGTTGAGTGATGATTCATGCTGAAAGCTCATGGCAGAACCGGCCTGGATCCGCGTTTGGTCAACGCGTCCGTGCTGGTACAAAATCCGTTCCGGCCCATAATCTGGAAACAGGCGAGCGAAAAAGGCCGAAATCATATGAAAACGCTACATGTGATCCCCATGGTCAGGAGAAATGGACTCACACTGATATTATTGGGCATGGTCATAACCATTACTATGATTTTTATACTTTTTTTCCTTCGCGAACAACTGTTAATGCCCGTCATTTTCCTCCTGTTGGCTGGCCTGATGACAATTCTTGTCGGGGCACTGAAACTGTCTGAGCCTCATTTTAGTCTCTCTCTGTGTCAGGATTGCCTGCAATATCACCATAAGTACGGCGGTTGGATCCTGAAATGGAGAAATATTCAGCGAATTGACCAGCCACGTATCCATTTAGGGTGGGATCTGGTGCCCCTGCCCTACATAGGTTTGAAGATTAAGGATTACGACGATTTCTTGACGCTGATCACACCCAGGCTGGCCGTTCGCCTGTTGACCGAGCAGCGCGCCGTGCTGTTGCAGGCCATGAGCAGCGAGCGCCCGGACTGCCTCACCGGAGGCTGCGGCGCCGGCTTGTTGGGAGAGGGGCTGCTGGAGGAGAGCCGCTTTCGCTCCTCCTCGGGCCAGCAATACGAGGGGGTGATCGCCATGCTGGGCAACCGCATGACCCGGCTGCGTGACCTGCTGGGTTATGACCTTCTGGTACCGGACAACAGCCTGGACAGATCCCCTGTCGACTTCGTCCGTTTGCTCAATCAGTACCAACGCGAGTCGAATCTAATCCAGATCAATTAAACGCCGGATTGCGCTTGCCAAGCCTGGCGACTCTTCATAAGGTCACGGGCTTGTTACAAACACCCCCCAAGCCGCTTATGAAGTACATCGAAGAGTTCTATCTGTTCGTCAAGGTGGTGCAAGAGGGCGGTTTCTCCCACGCCGCCGCCGCACTGGGCATGCCGACCGGCACCATCAGTCGACGCATCTCCCAACTGGAAGAACAGCTCGGGTGCGCCTTGCTGCACCGATCCACTCGCAAGCTGCGCCTCACCGACGAGGGGCTGCGCTATTACGAGCGCCTGTGCACGCCGCTAGCCGAAATCGAGCAGGCAACCGGCGAGATCCAGGGTCAGGAGACGGACATCAGCGGCCTCATCCGCCTCGCCGCGCCCATCGCCCTCTCCAACACCATCCTGGTCGACATGCTGGCGGACTTCGGTCTGCGCTATCCCGGGGTGCAGTTCGACATCAGCCAGACCAATGACCAGGCCCCCCTCTGTGATCAGGACAGGGATCTGGTGTTCTTCAACGGCGAGCTTTCCCAGACCCTGCCCAATGCCCTCTGCCTCGGCCACATCGAGTACGGCCTGTTTGCCTCCCCTCTTTATCTGGAGAAGATGGGCATCCCCTCCCATCCGGCGCAACTGGAAGAGCACGATCTCATCTATTGCTGGCCCCACCAGCACTGGCAGCTGAGCGGGCGGGATCAGCAGACGGTGCAGATCAAGCGGACACCGCGCCTGAGCGTCAACCAGACCCAGGCCGCCGTGCGGGCCGCCCGGCGCCACCTCGGCATCGTCAATGCCCCTCTGCACTATGTGCACCCCTTCCTGCAAGACGAGCAGCTGGTCGCCGTGCTGCCGGACTGGCAGTCGGGCAAACGCCCCTTCTACATGCTCCATTGCCAGCCCCGGTTCACGCCGTTGCGTGTTAAGATGTTTGCCGATTTCGTCGAGAAATACTCCGTACGCTATCGCCATCATCAACGGGACGATCAATTTTTGCCGGCCATGCCGCTGCCCGTTGCATCTGACGGTTGATCGCCCACACTTAGCGCAATCCTCGTTGCACAGGTCGGCTAACACTATGAATGTATTGATATGTGATGACTCGGGGTTCGCTCGCAAGCAGTTGATGCGCGCCCTGCCTGCCGGCTGGAATGTCACCCTGCATCAGGCCGCTGACGGCCTGGAAGGGGTCGAGCAGATCCTGATGGGCCACGGCGATCTGATCTTTCTCGATCTGACTATGCCGGAAATGGACGGCTATGGCGTGCTGGAGACCCTCAAGCGGGAGGGATTGCGCAACAAGGTGATCGTGGTCTCCGGCGATATCCAGCCGGAAGCCCATGCCCGCGTCATGGCGCTCGGGGCCCTCGATTTCATCAAGAAACCAGCGTCTCCGGAAACCCTGCTTGCCCTGCTCCAGCGGCACGGCTTGTGGCAACCGGCACCGCACGCGGCCGCCTCCCCTGCCCTTGCCGAACGACAACCGATCGAGTCCCCCGTCCTGCTCACCCCCGAGCTGCGGGATGTCTATCAGGAGCTCGCCAACGTCGCCATGGGCCAGGGAGCCAATCTGCTGGCCCGCCTGCTGGACGCCTTCGTGCTGCTGCCCATTCCGAACGTCAACGTGCTGGAAGTCTCCGAGCTGCACATGGCCCTCTCGGCCGCCGCGGAGTCGGACACCCTCTCCGCCGTCTGCCAGGGTTTTATCGGGGCCGGTATCGCCGGCGAGGCGCTGCTGCTGTTTCACGATGCCAGCTTCCAGGATCTGGCACGCCTGATGAACCATCAGGGGGTGCTGGATCACAACGCCGAGCTGGAGCTGCTGATGGATACCGCCAACGTCTTGATCGGGGCCTTCCTGCGCGGCTACGCCAACCAGCTCGACACCCCCTTCAGCCAGGGCCACCCCGTGGTGCTCGGTCAGCACAGGCCCATTAGAGATCTTATTCGCACCAACCAGAGCCGCTGGCGCCGCACCCTGGCCATCGAGATCAACTACCGGGTGCAGGGTTATGCGGTGCAGTGCGACCTGCTGCTGCTGTTCACCGAAGACTCCATCGCCACCATGAACAACAAGATCATGCATATGCTCTAGCGATGTGACCCCATCGCCAGCATCAATAACAAGATCATGCATATGCGCTAGCGGTGTGATCCCATCGCCAGCATCAACCACACAGACTCAGGCACCAGGAGTGACCATGGAAATCCGGGAATTTCATTGGCTGATGAACATAGTCCAGAACCTGGACGTGGGGCTGGTCGTGCTCGACAAGGGCTACCGGGTACAGGTATGGAACGGCTTCATGGAGAGCCATAGCGGCCGACTGGCCGGCGAGGTGCGCGATCAGGTGCTGTTCGACCTCTTCCCCGACGTGGACCGCGCCTGGCTGGAGCGCAAGGCCAACATGGTGTTCAAGCTCAACAACCGCGCCTTCAGCACCTGGGAGCAGCGCCCCTATCTGCTGCGCTTCTCCAACTATCGCCCCATCACAGGCTCGGCCCCCCACATGTACCAGAACCTGACCCTGGTGCCCCTTGCCGATTTTGGCGGCGAGGTCACCCATCTGGCCATCATGATCTACGACGCCACCGACGAGGCCATGCTGATCACGGGCCAGCGCCAGGGGTGAGCCCTCGGCACAGAGACACAAGAAGGGCGCCATCAGGCGCCCTTCTTTCCATGCTTGCCGATCACCCTCAGCCGTTCAGGAACTCGGTAAAGGCATCGATCACCTCGTCGATGTCGTCATCGGTGATCTGCAGATGGGTCACCAGCCTCAGCTCCCCATAGCCGGAGAAGAGTATGCCGCGCTCCTTCATGAAGCCGAGCAAGGTGGCAGGATCCCCCTGGGTCAAGCGCAGGAACACCATGTTGGTCTGCACCTCTTCCATATTGAGCGCGACGCCTGGCAAGGAAGCCAGCCCCTCTGCCAGACGCCGGGCGCGGCGATGATCGTCCGCCAGCCGGGTGACGTGCTGATCCAGGGCAAAAAGTGCGGCCTGGGCCAGGATCCCAGCCTGGCGCATGCCGCCCCCCAGCATCTTGCGCAGCCGCCTGGCCCGCGCGATGAAACCATGGGAACCCACCAGCAGTGAACCGACCGGCGCACCCAGCCCCTTGGAGAGGCAGACGGAGATGCTGTCGAAGGGGGCCGCGATGGCCGCGACCGGCTCGCCGCTCGCCACCACCGCATTGAACAGACGGGCGCCGTCCAGGTGCAGCAGCAAGCCGTGTTCATCCACAAAATCGCGCATCTCGCGCAGGTAGGGCAGCGGCAGTACCTTGCCATTGTGGGTGTTCTCAAGGCACACCAGCCGGGTCTGGACGAAGTGGGCGTCATCGGGGGCGATGGCGGCCCGCACATCCTTGAGCGCCAGGGTACCGTCGGCCTGCATGGGAACAGACTGCAGAGCCACCGAGCCCAGCACGGCGGATCCTTGCGCCTCGTAGCGATAGATGTGAGAGGCCGAGCCCAGCACGGCCCCTTCTCCACGCTGGCAGTGGCTCATCATCGCCAGCAAGTTGGACATGGTGCCGGATGGCACGAACAGGGCCGCCTCCTTGCCCAGCAATTCAGCACCTTTGTGCTCGAGCGCATTGATGCTGGGATCTTCGCCGTAGACATCATCGCCCACCTCGGCGTGCAGCATGCTCTGGCGCATGGCCTCCGTGGGCTGGGTCACGGTATCACTTCGTAAATCGATATAGCGCATGTCATCCTCCTGATGCAGGAGCATGACATTAACCAGCCGGGACTGTGCTGGCAAGGGATGGGGGGCGGGAATGTGAGCCCTGCGGCTCACCAGGGCAGCGGCTGGCCGCGCAAGTCCACGAAGCGGCCAGAGTGCGCCTGGTTCAGCGAGGCCAGGAGATCCAGCAACTGCGGTGCCACCAGGGCGGGATCCTGCAACAGGGCCGGGTCAATCTCCTGTCGGAAGGGTTGCTGCATGGGGGTATCCATGAGCCCAGGATGAACCGTGATGACCCCGGCACCGGGGAATCGCTCGGCCCACTCGGCGGCCAGGATCCGGGATCCCATGTTGAGGGCTGCCTTGCTCATCCGATAGCTGTAACGGCGAGCAGGCTCCCTATGAGCCTCTTCCAGGCTGCCCGCCAGATCGGAGAGGGTACAAAGCCACAGCCGACTCTCGAACGTCATCAGCCGGCTCAGGCTGGCACCCAGGGCCAGGTGGGGCCAGGCATTGGCCTGCAGGCTTTCGCCAAGCCACTGGGGGGTTACCTCCTCCACTCGCCGCTCCGGCATGTGGCTGAGATCGTGCAGCAGACCTATGGTGTTGATCACCACATTCGGCAGGGTGGCGGTGTCATAGAGGGTGAATAGGGCGTCGAAGGAGAGCGGGTCCACCTCCTGCAACGGGAAATAGCAGGCCGGATCCAGCCCTTTGGGCAGTTGTCTGCCCGCCAGCAACCACTCTTCGCCACGGCTGGCGAGCTCATGGGCCAGGGCTCCCCCCAATCCACCACTGCCCAGGATCAGATAACTCATCTGTGTGTCCTTGGTTTTGTCCTTTGCTTAGAGGGTATCAGAAGAATGGCAGGCTGCCGCTGACCTGCGGCCTCAGGCCTCTGCCAGGTGACGTCCGAACTCCCTCGCCCGCGCCAGATCCAGAAAGCCGTCCGCCTGCTTGTGGCTGCGCAAAAACTGATAGTAAGCGAGCAGGGTCACCAGTTGCTCCTCGTCCGGCATCGGCTGGCCGAGGAGCGTCTCCTGCACCAGCGCCCCCGCCGCCGCCAGCGCGTCCCTGTCCACCACCTCGGCCTGACGATAGAGATACCCGCAACCGGTGGCGAGCCATTCCAGGGAGCAGTTGGCCCCCATGGCGATCTGGTTCGCCTTGCCAAGGCCGGGCTCGGCCCCTTTCAGATACTTGCGGATCAGAGCCTCACTCAGCCCCACTTTGCGGGCAAAGGCGCTGACGCTGCCCTCCCCGATCAGGCTCTGCAGCCTGGCGGCAAATCCTTCCATCACACGCTCTCCTCTCACTGGCATGCTGGCCACGGTCAGTGGGGTGGTCAGAACCATAGTTCGAATTCGCAAAGGGGGTATTATTGCCTTGTCCGCCAGAAGAGACCAAGATGCTGGCAGCATTCATTCTGCCTTTATTTGTCCGTCGTTTTAGCCGTAGAGGAGTCACCATGCCCGTATCCCGTCTTGCCCTGCACCATCAAGGCCCCACCTTTTCCCGCCTCATCATGGGCTACTGGCGCCTGATGGAGTGGCAACTCTCCCCGGCCACCCTACTGGATCTGATGAAATACCACCTGGATCTCGGGGTCACCACCATAGATCACGCCGACATCTACGGCGGTTACCAGTGCGAGGAGGCCTTCGGCCGGGCCCTGCGTCTGGAGCCCTCCCTGCGCAGCCGGATGGAGATTGTCAGCAAGTGCGGCATCGCCCTCACCGCCAAGCCGGAACACGCCCTCAATCACTACAACACCAGCAAGGGCCACATCGTCGCCAGCGCCGAGGCCTCCTTGCAAAAGCTCGGCACCGATCACCTGGATCTGCTGCTGATCCACCGCCCCGACCCTCTGATGAATGCCGACGAGGTGGCCGAGGCCTTCATCAGCCTCAAGCAGGCGGGCAAGATCAAGCACGCCGGCGTCTCCAACTTCACTCCCCACCAGTTCGCGCTGCTGCAATCCCGCCTGCCCTTCCCGCTGGTCACCAACCAGCTGGAGATCTCGCCGCTGCACCAGGAAGGGACGCTGGATGGCGCCCTGGATCAGTGTCAGCAACTGGGCATCAAGCCCATGGCCTGGTCCTGCCTCGGTGGCGGACGGTTGTTCAACGATCCCGCCTATGCCCCGCTGCGGGCCGAGCTCGAACTGATCCGCCAGGAGCTGGGGACCCAGACCATAGAGCAGGTGGTCTACGCCTGGGTGATGATGCTGCCGAGCCAGCCGCTGCCGCTCATCGGCTCGGGCAAGCGGGAGCGGATCGCCGCCGCCGTGGCGGCCGAGTCCATCGTGCTCAGCCGCCAGCAGTGGTTCCGCATCCGCAAGGCCGCCTTGGGTTACGATGTGCCCTGATCCCGCCTGCCCCTGATCGCGAGGCAAACAAAAACGGCATGGAGAGATCCATGCCGTTTTTCGTTATCGAGACGATTCAACGATGGCGCTGAGGGCGGCCACGAGGTGCATCTGTCTTCGGTTTGGCCTGGTTGACCGTAATGGTACGACCACCTATTTCGGTGCCATGCAACTCGGCAATGGCCTTCTCGGCATCCCCGTTTACAGGCATTTCAATGAAGCCAAACCCCTTGGACTGACCGGTATCGCGATCGATGATGATATCGACCTTGTCTACCTGCCCAAATTGGCTGAACACGTTTGTCAGTTCGTCGGCCGTCATCCGGTACGACAGATTACCTACGTAAATCTTCATGCCATCTACTCTCGATTCAAGGTGCCTTATCTATGCATCCACCGACCTGGAGTAAGGGCACAACCCCCCTGCCGGACCAGCCATGGCATCATGCCGTGGCACTCCCTGCTTCGAGCCCCAAGTCGTTGATCTCTTGGACTATCGGAGCAGGAAAGATCAATTCGAATCAGAGGGAGTATCTGAGCTTTACGGTGAATTGTCGAGAAAATAGTCAGGCCGGCTGCAGCGCGGCCAACAGCTTGTTCAGGGCCTGGCGGCTGTGCCAGGCCCGTTTAAAACCGAAGCGATAGACCCCGGGGGCCACCTCATGGGTGCCTTCCCGGGTCAGGCCCAGCAAGCCGGCGGCGTCGGCCAGAGTCTCTTCATCCAGCCCGAGATCCAGGCTGAAGTCGAGCCACTGACCGTCGTGACCCACCTTGCGATCCCGCTCTATGCCCACCAGCGCCGCCTTCGGCAGGGCCAGGGCCCGGTCTTCGCCACCGTTGAGCAGATAGAGGTGGTGATCGTCCCAGGCGAGCTCCGCCAACCGCCAGCGTTGCCAGTTGCGCGGCAACACCATCATCACCAGCACTATGCCGCCAAACACCAGACCGACCCAGGGCAGCAACCCCATCTCGGGATACCCCAGCAAGAGCGCGGCCACCACAGTCCCCAAGCTCGCCAGCAACAGGCAGATCATGACCCCGTAGAAGCGCCTCGCCGGTGGCATCAGCCAGTTCACGCCCCCCTGCAATGCCAGTTCACTGACTCTCATTTCATCCTCCTCACATGATGGAAACGGCCCTGCCGCATCGGCGTTGGCCCGCATTGTGCGCGAGCCCGCCCATGGGTTGCAACCGGCGCGGCGGCACGGATGACGGCCAGCCGCAACTCTTGGTATGCTTGGGGCTGTCTGAGCCCGCCATCTTCAGGAGTCCCATGTTCGCCACTGCCCTGCTGCTCACCACCAGCGCCCTCTATGCAGAAGCCATCGGCGGCTACGCGGCCGGTTGCCTGAAAAATGCCGTGGCCCTGCCGCTGACAGGGCCCGGCTATCAGGTGATCCGCAGCAAGCGGCTGCGCTATTACGGTCACCCCGATCTCATTCACTACCTGCAGGGCCTGGCCAACCAGACCAGGCTGGCCGGCATGCCGGATCTCTATATCGCCGATCTTGCCATGGCACGGGGCGGCCCCTTCACCTCGGGTCATCGCAGTCACCAGACCGGCCTCGATGCCGACATCTGGTTCCGGATGGCCGACAGGCCCATCAGCCAGTGGGAGCAGGATGCCCCCAAGGAGTGGGCGCTGATCGACGAGCCCAGCTACCGTATGCTGCCCGGCCGTTTCGGCCCCCAGCAGCTCAATCTTCTGCGCCTCGCTGCCAACAAGCCCGAGGTGGCGCGCATCTTTGTCAACCCCGTCATCAAGGCCGAGGTGTGCCAACGGGCGGCCGATGAACCCTGGGTCGCCAAGCTGCGCCCCTGGGTCGGCCACTTCAGCCACTTCCACGTCAGGTTGCGCTGCCCGGTGAACAGCCCGGATTGCCAGCCCCAGGCCCCCATCCCCCCCGGCAACGGCTGCTATGCCGAGCTGGCCTCCTGGCTCAAGGACAAACCCCAGTTGCCCAAGGTCTCCATGAGCTACCGAGCCCCCGTCTTACCGAAGCGTTGTGAGGGCTGACCACAAGCTGCTATGGTGAGCCGATATCCGTCAGAAATTTCAATGGAGAACAACAAGATGGCCATTTCACTCCGGCACAGGGCCACCCAGTGCCTGCTGACTTTCACCCTGCTGCTGGGATTGACCGGGTGCGGCATGAACAACATCCCCACCCTGGATGAGCAGGTCAAGGCGAGTTGGGGCCAGGTCGAGAACCAGTACCAGCGCCGGGCCGATCTCATTCCCAACCTGGTGGCGACCGTCAAGGGGTACGCCAGCCACGAGCAGGAGACCTTGAAGGCGGTGACCGATGCCCGCGCCCGGGTCGGCAGCCTGCAGGTGAGCGACCCCGCCCAGCTCAAGGCCTTTGAAGCGGCCCAGGATCAGCTCTCCAGCGCCCTCTCCCGCCTGATGGTGGTGGTCGAGCGCTACCCGGATCTGAAAGCGGATCAGCAGTTCCTGACCCTGCAGGCCCAACTGGAAGGCACCGAGAATCGCATCTCGGTGGCGCAACGCGACTACATAGAGGCGGTGCGCCAGTTCAATACCGAGATCCGCACCTTCCCCGGGGTCATCTGGTCCAAGCTGCTCTACTCGGATCTGGAAGCCAAACCCACGTTCAGCGCCAAACCCGGTGCCGATGAGGCGCCCAAGGTCAGCTTCCAATGACGATGATGTTGCGCGCGCTGCTCCCCTTGCTGCTGCTCTGGACGACAACGCTGCAAGCCGCCCCCGCCTTTCCGCCGTTAAGTGGGCGTGTGGTGGATGAGGCGGCCCTGATGTCTCGCAAGCAGGCCCACCAGCTGACCCAGCAACTGGCCGCCTTCGAGAAGCGCAGCGGCATCCAGCTGGTGGTGGTCTCCATCGACAGCCTCGATGGGGAGACCATAGAGGAGTACGGCTACCAGCTCGGTCGCCACTGGGGCATAGGCCAGAAGGGCAAGAACAACGGCGTGCTGCTGCTGATCGCCCAGGATGAGCGCAAGGTGCGCATCGAAGTGGGTTATGGCCTGGAAGGGGCTCTGCCCGATGCCATCGCCGCCAACATCATCCAGACCCGGATCCTGCCCGCCTTCAAGCGCGGCGACATGGTGGCCGGCGTGGTCGCCGGCAGCCAGGGCATCATGCAGGCCCTGGCCGGGGAGTATCAGCCCGTAGACAACGCCAGCAAGGAGGAGAAGCAAGGCGGCCCCTGGCTCTTCATCCTGGTAGTGATAGTGATGATCGTGCTGCATAACCTGCGGGGAGGTGGTGGGGGCGGCGGTCGCGGCCGGCGCAACGCCGCCTATCTGGTCGGCGGTTTCGGTGCCGGACGCACCGGCGGCGGTTTTGGGGGCGGCGGTCGCGGCCGGCGCAACGCCGCCTATCTGGTCGGCGGTTTCGGTGCCGGACGCACCGGCGGCGGTTTTGGGGGCGGCGGTGGTTTCAGTGGCGGCGGTGGCAGTTTTGGTGGCGGCGGTGCTTCCGGCGGTTGGTAATCAGGGAACAAGAGACAACAAGATGATTTCGAAACAGTTCTATCACACCTTGCAGGCCAGAGTACGGCAGGCCGAGCAGGCCACGGACGCCGAGCTGGTCACCGTGCTGGCCCCCGCCAGCGATGGCTATCGCTATATTCCGACGCTGTGGGCTGCGCTGCTGGCCATGCTCACCCCCCTGCTGGTGTTCCAGCTCGGCTTCTGGCTCGGCTGGTACGAGATCCTGCTGGTACAGTGGTCGGTCTGGTTGCTACTGAGCCTGCTGTTCCACTGGACCCCCATCAAGATGCGGCTGATCCCGAAAAAAGTGCGTCAACACAGGGCCGCACTGATGGCCCGCCTGCAATTTGTCGAGCAGGGGCTGCACCGCACCCGCGACCGGCTCGGGGTGCTGATCTTCGTCTCGGTGGCGGAGCACTATGTGGAGATCCTGGTGGATGACGGCATCGCCCAGCACATAGACAACGCGCAGTGGCAACAGATCATCGACGACTTCGTGGTGCGGGTACGCAACAAGGAGGTGGAACAAGGCTTCCTCGAGTGCGTGGATCGTACCAGCGCCATCCTGACCGATGCGTTTCCGGCCACCCGGGATCAAAACGAGTTGCCCGACAGCCTGATCATTTTGGACAAACCTTGATCGGGCTTAAAAAACCGGCATTCTGTTCAAGGGATAGGCATTCGATAAAGATTCTGAAAAATAAGGGGAAAAGTGTTTGACCCCGAGTCAGCTTTCCCCTAAATTACGCCCCGTTCCAGCGCAACGGCGCAGTGAACAACGTGGTGATTGAACACGTTAAACAGCAGTCGAAAATTTGGTGAGGTGTCCGAGTGGCTGAAGGAGCACGCCTGGAAAGTGTGTATACGGCAACGTATCGAGGGTTCGAATCCCTCCCTCACCGCCAAATATAACCCGTTGAATTTCAACGGGTTTTTTCATTTCTAGACTTACGTGATTTTTTTCCTGGATCAACTGGGTGGAACAATCATGTATCTGAGTAAAAATGCCTCCGGCACCTACTACACTCGTCTCCCGCTGCCTAAGTCATTACGTGACCGTGGCTTGCCCTTCGCTATCCGTACTTCCCTTTGCACCAAAGATAGGCAGCTCGCTGTAGACCGAAACCTGGCTGTGGCAGCTCGCACTCGCGCACTGATCGCGGCTACCCCTGCGGATACTGCTCCCCGCAGCTTCTATCGCTGGATCCGCGCCGATCTAGACGCGTTCAAAGCAGCGGGGTTCATCCCTCCTCAAACACCTTCCACACCTCGTGAACCTTCTGTTGATGCCCCAGCTTGCCCCAGCAGTGGGATCATGCTCACCCACGCATTGGCGAGATTCATCGAGACTAAAACCAGTGAGGGGATCCAGCATAGGTCGGTGGGCCAGCTCCAACTTCGGATCAACGCCTTCGTCACCTGGGCCAAAGGGGTTAAAGTCGATGAGGTGACGCCCGCTCTGGCGCAGGAGTACCGCAACAGCTTGCTGCGCAAGACCAACCTCAGTTTCAAAACCAAAGGAGATTACCTCGCCGCCCTGAAACAGTTCTTCCGTTGGTGCGTGGCGCTGGACTATTGCAGCCGTAACCCTTTTGATGGGTTGACGGCAGGCAAGAAGCCGCACAAACGGGCGGATGAGGAGCGAGTGCGCTGGCATCGCCCTCAACTGGCTCAGCTGTTTGCCAGCCTGCGCAGCAAACAATCCCAGAAAGGCAAAAAATTGAGAGTTCAAGACTGGTGGGTGCCCCTGCTGTGCCTGTATGCCGGGCTGCGACCCTCTGAGGCCTGTCAGCTCAAAACTCTGAACGTCAAACAGGTCGAGGGGATTTGGTGTCTGATGGTTGATGCGGGAGAGGTGGATCAGAAGCTCAAGAGTGCCAATGCGTACCGTACCGTGCCGCTACATAGTGCGTTGATCGGACATCAATTCCTGGACTATGTGGAGAGTCGTCGCGGTCAGGGGCAGGTATTTTTGTTCGACGACAAACCATCAGGCAAAGACGACGACTGGGCGCATAACATCACCTGTCGCTTCCAACGCCACCTCAATGAGGCTGGCATCGTAGGTCAGGGCCGTCCCACGCTTTACGGGCTGCGGCATACCTTCATCGATGAGTTACAGCAGGCGGA
>NZ_CDBZ01000200.1 GCF_000819985.1 Aeromonas media
CGCTTAAGTGAACAGCATTGGCGCCTTGCGCCGGTCTTGGCATCACAGTTTCTTCAGCTGTTCGGGCAGTGCGGCAAACACCTCTTCCCTGGCCCTGAGGGAGGCAAACTGCTTGCCAGGCTTCTGGATGACGGTGTGGACGAAGATGAGCTTCTTGTCCTGCTTGCTGGCCCAGCCGACGAACCAGCCGATCTGCTGATCCCGGTCGAGGCTGCCATCCAGCAGTTTGGGGTAGCCCATGCCGGTCTTGCCATGGATCTGCCAGCCATCGATGTCGGGTTGACGCAGGATATTGGCCGTGTGCTGCAGCGTCTGGGCGGAGACCGGCAGCTTGCCGCTCACCAGTTTGCCGAGAAAGCGTGCCTGCTCCTGGGGGCTGATGGCAAGGCTGGAACTGAGCCAGGCCTGGGTCAGGCCGTCATGTTTGCCAGGGTTGCCCGAGAGATCCCGGTTGCCGTAGTCGAAGCGGTCCACGTATTGCTGGAAGCGCGCCGCCCCCAGCCACTCGGTGAGGCGTTGGGAGTACCAGATCACCGAATAGGTCATCCAACGGCTCGGGGTGGTGGTCTGCTTCCATTCCGGCAGGAAGTCAGGGTCACCGGCTTTGAATGGCAGAGCTGGCAGTTGCTCATCCACCAGGAAGCCGCTGTCATAGCCCATCAGCGCCAGCGGGATCTTGAAGGTGGAGGCGACTGGCTGGCGCAGTCACCCTGGGCACTGAAGGGCTTGCCGCTACCATCGGCAAACAGCATGCAGCCGGTGGCGGCGCTGGCGGGCAGGGAGCAGAAGAGGCCGGCGGCAAGCAGGCTGGATAACAGAATGCGGGACATGAACATCTCCTTGATTCATCAGAACGCGGGTAGACGGGTCCGGGCAGGACCCTATCCGAGGAGGCGCAGCTTAGCCCGGTTCTGTGTGTTCGGTGTGAAGTTCCCTTCAGCCGGTAGGTAACCAGAGCTCGGCCAGCACGCCGCCTTCCGGCTGGTTGCCCAGGGTCAACCGACCGCCGTGCTGGCGGGCCACCTCGGCGGCAAAGCTGAGCCCCAGGCCGCTGCTCTTGCCCTTGTCGGGCCTGGGCAGGGAGTAGAAGCGCTCGAAGATGCGTGGCAGCGCGTAGTCCGGAATGCCTGGCCCCTGATCCCGCACCCGGAAGCAGTACCCCCCCTCCTCCGTGGCGCCGCTCAGCCGGATATGACTCCCGGCGGGTGAGAAGTCGAGGGCGTTGTCCAGCAAGTTGCCCAGCGCCTGCTCCACCAGCAGGGGATCCCACTTCTGCCTGGGGGCGTCGGCGAGCTCTGCCGTCAGGGTAATCTGGCGATGGACTGCGACTATCTGGCGGGCATCGAGCGCCCGCCTGCCCAGCGTGGCAGGGGCTGTGGCCTGTCTGTCCAGCCCCGGCCCCGATTCGAGACGCGCGAGCTGCAGCATGCGCTCGATCAGCTGCTGCATGCGGGCCGTCTCCAGATTGATGTTGCCGATAAAGCGCCGCGCCACCTCGGGGGGCGGTGCCTCGGCGAGGATCTCCCCTGCCCCGCGGATGGCGGCCAGTGGGCTCTTCAGCTCGTGGGTCAGGCTGTGCACATAGGCTTCGATATAGGCCTTACCATCCAGCTGGCGGCGCATGGTTTCGAGGGAGCGACCGAGGCGGTCCAGCTCGGGGCTGTGGAGCCTTGGCAGACTGGCGGGCTGGCCCTGGCTGACCGCATCGGCGTAGTGCACCAGCTTGCCGATGGCGCGGTTGAGCCACCACACCAGCAGGGTGCCGATGAGCAATGAGATGAACAGCAGCAGGGCGGCCCCCTGCAATAGCTGGTGCTCGCTGCGCTCTATCATGGGCAGCAGGGTGCGGTTGGGCTTGGCAACCGTGAGAGAGCCCAGGATCTCCTCCCCCTCGCGCAGGGGGGCGGCAACGTGCATCACCGAGCTGGCGGGATCGTCCGGATCGCTGCGGGTGCTACGGGCGCCGTATTCGCCGCGCAAGGTGCGGTAGACGTCGTTCCAGCGCGAATAGTCCTTGCCCAGATCCACCCCGTCCGAGTCATAGACCACCTTGCCTTTAGCGTCGACCACATAGATGCGGTACTCCGCCTGCTGTTTGAGGTGTCCGTCGATCAGGGCGTTGATGGGGCTCTGGTTGAGGCGGGAGAATGCGCTGGCCAGCCGGCCATCCGCCATCCTCCCCTCCTGCAGATCGTCCAGGGCCAGGGGGGCCAGCAACTGGGCCATGTCCACCAGGGTATCCTCGGTGGCGCTGCGCACCCCGGGTTTGATCTCCTCGACGAAGATCTCCAGCACGAACCAGGCGGCCAGGGCGAAGATGAGCACCAGGCCGCACAGCAGTTGCAATCCGATTCTCATCTCATCCCCCGGCCGGTGCCCGGCACCCCAGAGTTCATGCCAGCTCCAGGCTGTAGCCCAGCCCGCGGTGGGTCAGGATCAGATTGGCCTCGGAGTCCCGCTCCCGCAGCTTGGCGCGCAGGGTTTTGATGTGGGTGTCGACGGTGCGATCCAGGCTCTCTTCGGCCCCGCTCCACACCAGATCCATCAGTTGCTGGCGGGAGTAGACCCGGCCCGGTGCCTGCATGAGGGTCTTGAGCAGCAGGTATTCGTAGCGGGTGAGGGTCAGGGGCTGACCGTGGAAGCAGATGCGGGCCCGCTCCTCGTCCAGTGCCAGCAATTGGCTCGGTTGGGGGATTATGGGCTGGCTGCGGCGTAGTATCACCCTTATCCTGGCGCACACCTCCCGCGGCGAGAAGGGCTTGGCCACGTAGTCGTCGGCCCCTATCTCCAGCCCGATCAACCTGTCTATCTCCTCGCTGCGGGCGGTGAGAAACATCAGGGGAGTGTCGGTCAGGGCCCGCACCTGCTTGCACAGCTCGAAGCCGCTGATGTCCGGCAACCCCACATCCAGGATCAGAAAATCCGGGCGCGACCGTTCCAGTCGCGCCAGCAACGGCTGGCCGAGGGGGAACCACTCCACCTCGAAACCATCGGTCTGCAGGGCATAGATCAGGGTGTCGGCGATGCTGGCCTCATCTTCCACCAGCCAGATGACTCGTTTTTGCATGGCGTCCTCGTCACAAATCGGCCTGACCATTCTGGCATCGAACCAAATCGGATCCTATTTGCCGTTTGATTTTTCCCAAAAAGGTATTAATATTTCGACATTCTTTCGAATCGAAACTTTAAGATGACCAAACGCAACACTCAACAGCGCCGTCACACCATAGTGACCCTGGTGCAGGAACAGGGCGAAGTCAGTGTCGATGCCCTGGCCAAGCACTTCTCCACCTCGGAAGTGACCATCCGCAAGGATCTGGCCGTGCTGGAGACTGGCGGTCTGCTGCTGCGTCGTTACGGTGGTGCCGTGCCCCTACCGAGCGAGATGGTGGTGGACAGCAATCCTGATCAAGTTTCGAAACGAAAGCTGGCCATCGCCCGTGCCGCCGCCGAGCGCATCCGCGATCACAACCGCGTCATCATCGACAGCGGCAGCACCACCAGCGCCATGATCCCCATGCTGGGCAGCAAGCGCGGGCTCATCGTGATGACCAACTCCCTCAACGTGGCCGGCGCCCTGCGCGAGCTGGAAAACGAGCCTACCTTGTTGATGACCGGCGGCACCTGGGATCCCCACTCCGAATCCTTCCAGGGGCAGGTGGCGGAGCAGGTGCTGCGCTCCTATGACTTCGACCAACTGTTCATCGGCGCCGACGGCATAGACCCGGAGCGGGGTACCACCACCTTCAACGAGCTGGTGGGCCTCTCCAGGGTGATGGCCGAGGTGTCCCGCGAGGTCATCGTCATGGTTGAGTCGGAGAAGATTGGCCGGAAGATCCCCAATCTCGAACTGCCCTGGTCGAGCATCCATACCCTGGTGACCGACGAGGGGCTGGCCAGCGAGGCCAGAGCACAGATCCAGGCCAGGGGGATCGCGCTGATTTGCGCTCCCGTGGCGGTTTAACTCAAACATCCAACTATCCAAACGAATTTCCGTTTTTACCTCTTGAGGAGAAGTCTATGTGTGGCATCGTCGGGGCCGTCGCCCAACGTGATGTGGCTGAAATCCTGGTAGAAGGCCTGCGCCGTCTGGAATACCGCGGCTATGACTCCGCCGGTGTGGCGGTGTTCAGCGCCGATCGGCCGCTGCAGCGAGTGCGCCGTCTGGGCAAGGTGGCCGAGCTGGCCAAGGCGCTGGAAGAGCAGTCCGTCCATGGCGGCACCGGCATTGCCCACACCCGCTGGGCGACCCACGGCGAGCCCTCCGAGCGCAATGCGCACCCCCACGTCTCCGAGCACATAGTCGTAGTGCACAACGGCATCATAGAGAACCACGAAGAGCTGCGCAGCCAGCTGCAAGGCATGGGCTACGAGTTCAGTTCCGACACCGACACCGAGGTGATCGCCCACCTGGTGCACCACGAGCTGAAATCCGCCCCCAGCCTGCTGGCGGCCATGCAAGTCACGGTGAAGCAGTTGCGCGGTGCCTATGGCACCGTGGTGATGGACAGCCGTGACGACAGCCGCGTGGTAGTAGCCCGCTCCGGCTCCCCCCTGGTGATAGGTCGCGGCATCGGCGAGAACTTCATCGCCTCCGACCAGATGGCCCTGCTGCCGGTGACCCGCCGCTTCATCTTCCTTGAAGAGGGAGACGTGGCCGAGGTGACCCGTCGCGACGTGCACATCTTCGATACCAATGGCAACGCCGTGGTACGCGAGGAGCTGGAGTCCGAACTCTCCCACGACGCCGGTGACAAGGGCGAGTACCGCCACTACATGCTCAAAGAGATCTACGAACAGCCCAAGGCCATCACCAACACCCTGGAAGGGCGTCTGGGCACGGATCACGTGGTGGTCGAGTCGTTCGGCAACGGCGCCCGCGCCATCTTCGACAAGGTGGAGCACGTCCAGATCGTGGCCTGCGGCACCTCCTATAACTCCGGCATGGTGGCCCGCTACTGGTTCGAAGAGATCGCCGGCGTCTCCTGCGACGTGGAGATCGCCTCCGAGTTCCGCTATCGCAGGTCCGTGGTGCGCCCCAACAGCCTGCTGGTGACCCTGTCCCAGAGCGGCGAGACCGCAGACACCCTGGCGGCCCTGCGCCTGGCCAAGCAGTCCGGTTACATGAGCTCCCTGGCCATCTGCAACGTGCCGGGCTCCTCCTTGGTGCGGGAATCGGATCTGGCTTTCATGACCCGCGCGGGGGCAGAAATTGGGGTGGCCTCCACCAAGGCGTTCACCACCCAGCTGGCTGGCCTGCTGATGCTGGTGGCCTCAGTCGGTCACTGTCGCGGCAACCTGAGCGCCGAGGCCGAGGCCGAACTGGTCAAGGCGCTGCAGGCCCTGCCGCTGCGCATCAAGGAGAGCCTGGCGCTGGCCAAGCAGATCGAGACCCTGGCCGAAGAGTTCGCCGACAAGCACCACAGCCTCTTCCTCGGCCGTGGTAGCCAGTACCCCATCGCCATGGAGGGGGCGCTCAAGCTGAAAGAGATCTCCTACATCCACGCCGAGGCCTATGCCGCCGGTGAGCTCAAGCACGGCCCGCTGGCCCTGATCGATGCCGAGATGCCCATAATCGTCGTGGCGCCGAACAACGATCTGCTGGAGAAGCTCAAGTCCAACGTGGAAGAGGTGCGCGCCCGCGGCGGCATCCTCTACGTGTTCGCTGACGCGGACGCCGGCTTCAAGAGCGACGAGACCATGCGGGTGATGAGCCTGAATCATGTGGAAGAGATGATTGCCCCCATCGTCTATACGGTGCCGTTGCAGCTGCTCTCCTACCACGTCGCCCTCATCAAGGGCACCGACGTGGATCAGCCGCGCAACCTGGCGAAATCCGTGACCGTGGAATAAGCCGTTGTCAGACATGAAAAAAGAGCCGCTGTTGCGGCTCTTTTTGTTTGGCTGGCGGGGTTGCCGTTACGACAGCCGCAGGTTGGTGATGGTCACGTCGTCCAGCGAGGGCACTATGATGCCGCTGGAGATGCTCTTGGCGATCGCCTGGTTGCGGTTCTTCGAATCCGTCTTGTTGGTCACCTGATTGAGGTGGAAGTTCACTGTGCGCTCGCTGATGCCGAGTATGGTGGCTATCTCCCAGGAGGTCTTGCCCTCGCTGGCCCAGAACAGGCACTCCTTCTCCCGATCCGACAGCTCGGCCAGATGCTTCATCAGGTCCGGCCTGCTCTTTATCAGCTGCAGCGCCGCGTTGAAGATGTAGCTGGCACAAAATGAGAGCATGGGAACGTTTTCAAACATCAGGTCAGAGTTGGACCTTTCCTTGCTGATGAAGGAGAGGATGCCGTGTTCCCCCTGAGGGGTGTGCAGCGGGAAGGAGACACCGTTTCTCACGCCAAAGTCGGCGGCGAGGTTCATCACTTCCCGGCTGGCGCTGGGCAGCCAGGGGGAGTCGCAGTCGAGCTTGTTCCAGAAGATGGGCTGGGTCTGCTTCAGGCCCAGGAAGACCACAGGATCCTGGGTCAGGTAGTGCCGCTCCGTGTAGGCATCAAACCAGCTGGTCGGGCAGTTGTTGAACAAGGCCACGTGTGATTTCTGCATGCTGATGGGGAAAATGATCAGCAACCTGAAGTAATCAAATCCCATCTGATGGCTGAAGCGCTCCAGTTGTTGCTGGATGTCGCTGGTTTTCTTGGCCTTGGTGAACCGATCGATGTGTTCCCAGATCGCATCGTTAAACATGTAAGTCTCCTTCTTCGACCACTTATCATCCTGATCGAAAAGACATTTTTTAGTTATTTAAAATGGTGTTGTGACTACCAGCGCCAGTTGTTCCCGTGCTTGTCTAAAAAGTATCCTGTTTTTTCAGCCACAGGCCAAGAAAATCATCTGATTGCCACTGGCACGACTCTTTGAGACAATGAGAATAGTTATCATTGTTAAGATTGTGTACCATGAAAAAGATCTGGGGTCTGGCCTTGTTGCCATTGGCCGTTCATTTCGTCGCCTCGGCAGACGATCTGGTCGCGCCCGCACTGAAAAACAGCATCGCGGATGGGAAAGCCTCCCAACAGCGCGTAGAAAAGGCGGCCGATGCCGCCGTTGCCGCCCGGCTGGAGCTGCAAAATGCCCAGCTGCAACTGCGCGATCTGGAAGCCTACAACCGCTACATGCAGTCTCTGGTGGCCGATCAGCAGAATGAGCTGGGCAAGCTGACTCAACAGCTGGAAGCAGTGCAGGAAACCCGTCAGGGCCTGATCCCGCTGATGTTGCAGATGCAGGCGGATCTGGAACAGCTGGTGCAGGATGACATTCCCCTGCGCAAGGAAGACCGTCTGGCGCGGGTCGAGCAGCTGAAGGTGACCCTGGCCCGGGCGGACGTGAGCGAGGCGGAGAAGTTCCGCCAGTTGCTGCAGGCCTACCAGATCGAGGCCGAATACGGCAGCCGGATGGATGCCTATCCCGCCCAGCTGGCGCTGGATGGTGCCGAGCGCCGGGTCGATGTGCTGGCGCTTGGTCGCGTCTCCCTGCTGGCCATGACAGCCGATCGCACCCAGGCCTGGCGCTGGTCCGCCGAGAGCAAGGCCTGGTTGCCGCTGGATAGCGAGTGGTTCACCCCCCTTGCCGATGCGCTGGACATGGCGGCCGACAAGAAAGTCCCGCAACTGTTGCATCTGCCCCTGTCTGTCGCGCGTAGCCAGGAGGCTCAGTCATGAAATGGTTCCCCCTTCTGATCACCCTCTCCCTCTGCTCCCAGCTGGCCCTTGCCAATGAAGAGTGGCAACAGCAGGAACGGGCCCGCGAGCAACAGGCACAGCAGGATCTCGCATCAGTCTCCACCGAATTGCACAGTGCCCGCGCCAGGCTGGCTGAGGCCCAGCGCCTGAGCAAGGAGCTGGCCGGCCAGTTTGCCAGCAATGAAAAGCAACTGGTCGAGCTCAACACCCGCTGGGAGCAAGCCTCCGGCGACATGAACGAGATCTTCGCGGTGACCCGTCAGGGCGCCAGCGATGCGGTCAAGCTGCTGGATGACTCCTCGGTGCAGGGCCAGTATCCGGATCGCCTGACAGCCTTGAAGGCGATGGCCCAGGACAAGCAGGTGCCGGATCGCGCCGCCCTTGCCCTGCTGCCCGCCACCCTGTTGCAGGAGATCCGCGAGTCGGGTCGGGTTGTCCAGTTCGATGGCAAGGTGCTCAATGCCCAGGGCGCGGCCAGTGAGCAGGCGCTGACCCGGGTCGGCAGCTTCGCGCTGTTTGACAGCGAAGGCTTCCTGCAACCGAGCGGCGAAGGGCTGATCCCTGTACTGGGACTGCCCGCCGGCTTGTTGTCCGAGCTGACCGCCTATCAAGGCAAGGAAGGCGAGGCGTTGCCGCTGGATCCCTCCCACGGCGTCCTGCTCGAGATGCAGGCCCAGGCACCGACCTTCTGGCAGCAAGTCCAGCAAGGGGGCCAAGTAGGCGCCATCATAGTGCTGCTGGCCGCCATCGGCCTCGGCATTGCCGCCGTACGGCTCTGGACCCTCTCCCGCGAACTGACCCTGGTGCGTCGCCAGCTCAAGAGCGGCGAATACCACGCCGACAACGCCCTCGGTCGGGTGCTGACGGTGGCGGACAAACACCCGGAGCTGAGCATGGAGACCCTCGAACTGCGTCTTGATGAGGCGATCCTGCAGGAGACCCCTCGCATGGAGCGTGGCATCGGCATGGTCAAGGTGATCGCGGCCATTGCCCCCATGCTGGGGCTGCTCGGTACTGTCACCGGCATGATAGGCACCTTCCAGGCCATCACCCAGTTCGGTACCGGCGATCCCAAGATCATGGCGGGCGGCATCTCCATGGCGCTGATCACCACGGTACAGGGGCTGGTGGCCGCCATTCCGCTGATCCTGGCCCACAGTCTGCTGCAATCCCGTTTCACCGAGCTCTCCAACGTGCTGGAGCAGCAGGTCGCCGGCATTCTGGCCGAGCGGGCCGAGAATAACGGGGACGGGATGGAGCGGGTGGCATGATGGTCGACATCTGGCAACAGTTGCAGAGCTTCATGGGCCGTGGCGGCCCCGTGCTCTGGGTCATCCTGGCCTTGCTGGTGCTGATGTGGATTCTGATGATCGAGCGGCTGCTCTACCTCAATCTGGGCTTCAGCCCGCTGCAGCGGCAGCTGTTCGGCCGTTGGCAGGGGCGCAGCGAGCGTCACAGCTGGCACGCTCGGGCAATCCGCAGCCGCTGGCTGGCCGAGGCCGAACTCGAGCTCAACCGCCATCTCATCTTCATCCGCACCCTGGTGGTGCTCTGCCCCATGCTGGGCCTGCTCGGCACTGTGACCGGCATGATAGGCGTATTCGATGCGTTGGCCGCCGCCAACCGCTTTAACCCGGAGAGCATGGCGGGCGGGATCTCCCGCGCCACCATCCCCACCATGGCAGGCATGGTGGTGGCGCTCTCCGGCGTGTTGTTACTCAGTCGGCTCGAGAGCCAGGCCAAGCGTGCGCTGGCCAAGACCCGGGACGGCCTGCGAGAAGAGAAGGTAATGCAATGAGACGGCAATCCAAACGCCAGCGTGATGAAGTGCAGATCGACATGACCCCCATGCTGGATATCGTGTTCATCATGCTGATCTTCTTCATCGTGACCACCTCCTTCGTACGGGAAGCCGGGCTAGAGGTGCACAGGCCCCAGGCGAGCCAGGCCAAGGCGCAGAAGTCCTCCAGCATCATGCTGGCGATCGGCGCCCAGGGGCAGATCTTCCTCGACCGCAAACAGGTGGATGTGGAGCGGGTGCAGGCCAGTCTGGCCCGCCTGCTGTCGGAGCAGCCCGAAGCCAGCCTGGTGATCCAGGCCGATGAGCGGGTGCCCCATGGCAAGGTGGTGCGGGTGATGGATGAGGCCAAGGCGGCAGGCATCGCCAATATCGCCGTGGCGGTGGCGCCGAAATGAAGTTCAAGCTGATGAGCCTGGGGCTGGGGATTGCTCTCAGCCTGGGGATCCTGCTGTTTATGGCCACGCTGGTGGAGCCGCCCAGAGGGGAGAAGGCGAGCGCCGAGCAGAAATCCATCGTCATCAACATGCAGACCGAGGTGAACGAGGTGCAGGTGCGCGAGCGTCCGGTACCCCAGGAGCCGGAACCCTTGCCGGAGCCTCCCGCCGCTCTGGCGTCCACGCCCATGCCCATGCCGGCGGCAGCGCCGCTGCCCTCGGTGCAGCCCAGCCTGGATCTGGTATCCAGCCTGAGCGCGGTGCAGGTATCTGCCCCCGGGGTCGCAACCAGCCCTACCCCGGTGGCGAGCGGCAGCTTCCATGGTCAGTCACAAGGCGCGGGCATAGGGGTCGGCGACATGCTGACCCCTTTGCAGCGGGTCGAACCCGTCTATCCCTATCGGGCCCAGCAGGCCGGCATAGAAGGTTCGGTGACCCTGCGCTTCACGGTCGATGCCGAGGGGCGGGTACAGGATGTGGAAGTGATCGAGGCCAAACCCAAGCGACAGTTTGAGCGGGCGGCGATTCAGGCCGTCAGCAAGTGGCGCTACCAGCCAAGACCGGGTGCCACCGACAAGCTGGTGCAAACCATCAATCTCAAATTCAAATTGGAGTCGTAACCATGTTGCGGATCTGGATCTGTCTGCTGGCCCTGGTCAGCCAAGCCTGTCTGGCCATGGAAGTGAGCCCTCATTTCTCCCGTCAGCTGGAGCCCGTGATGAAGCTCTATCAGTCGGGTCAGTGGCAACAGGCCCAGAACAAGGCGACCGGGCTCAAGCCTGGCTCCGATGCCGAGCGCGCCTGGCTGGCCCAGTTGCAGGCTTCACTGGCGGCCAACTTGCAGCAGACCGCACAGGCGAGTCGCTACGTGGAACAGGCGCTGGCCTATAAAGAGTGGCCCGAGCAGCAGCAGCTCCAGTTGCTGCGTCTGCGTGGGGATATCCAGGCGCAGCAATCCAACTGGTCAGGCGCCATCGCCAGTTACAAGGCTGCACTGGCACTCAAGTCCGACGATGTCTTGCGCTTGCGTCTGGCCGGCCTCTATTACCACAACAAGCAATATGGCGAGGCAGTCAGCCAGAGCGAGCAGTTGCTGAAGAAGGGTTGGCACAAGCAGACGGCGATCATTCGCCTCTCCGCCCTCACCGCCCTGCAACGTTATGGCGCAGCGGCAGAGCAGGCGGAACAGCTGATCCGCCACGAACCGAAAGAGAGCAAGTGGTGGCAACAGGCGGTATCGCTCAACCTTTCCGCCAAGCGCGGAGACAAGGCGCTGGCGCTGTTGCAGACCGCCATCGACCGTCAACTGATGGATGATGCCGCCGCCCGCAACCAGCTGATCCGGCTCTATGCCTGGCAGGGGTTGCCCTATCGCGGCGCCCGTCTGCTGGAAGCGGCCATGGCCAAGGGACAGATGAAGGCGAGTGCCGAGAACCAGCAACTGCTGGCCCAGTTGTGGGAAGGTGCCCGCGAGTGGCCCAAGGCGGTAGATAGCTGGCAACTGCTCGCCAAACAGCATGCTCAGCCCAATGCGGCCATGCGCGTCGCCGAGCTGTTGCTGCAACAAGGCAAGACAGAAGCCGCCATGACCCAGCTGGTGGCCATGAAGTCAGCCAAGGGTGAGCAGGGCAACAGAGCCAAGGCACTGCTGGTGCAGGCACATCTTAATAAGGAGCAGTATGCCCAGGCGCTGGAGCTGGCTCGCGAGCTGCAACAGCATGACAACTGGCAACAGCGGGCGACCAGCTGGGTCAACTACATCCAGGCCCAGACCGATGGGGTGAACAAAAAAGCGGCATGAAACGGAGCTAAAACTCGCATTTCATGAGGTTCAGCCTGCTTTTTCAGCAAACGAACGCATTTTTACAAAAAGCCCTTGTCATCCCGGCGCGGCTCCCTATAATGCGCCCCTACCAGCACGGCGGAACACGCCAAACTGATGAGCCAGCTTCCTTGTGAAGCAGGCGCCGAAAGAAAAGCGAAAACAACCGCTTGACTTTCGAAGTGAGGAGCGTAAGATGCGCCTCCTCAACGCGATAAG
>NZ_CDBZ01000201.1 GCF_000819985.1 Aeromonas media
GCCAGGCTTCAATTAAGCAACTACAGCGATGTAGTTGGTCGCGATACAACGTCAGGTTGTGTTGGACAGAAGATTTAGATAGCGCACACAGTGCGGTCTTTACCGGTTAGTGTGCTGATATGGCTCAGTTGGTAGAGCGCATCCTTGGTAAGGATGAGGTCCCCAGTTCGACTCTGGGTATCAGCACCATTATTAAGTAATACAGCTTTTGCCTGACGGCAATAGCGCCGTGGAACCACCTGATCCCATGCCGAACTCAGAAGTGAAACGCGGTAGCGCCGATGGTAGTGTGGCATTCGCCATGCGAGAGTAGGACACTGTCAGGCACCTATTTAGAAGAGGCCTCCCATTCGGGAGGCCTTTTTGCTTTGGGATTTTTTCGATGCAGTCCGGCTTCTTTTAGTAAAAATGCTGGGCTGTCAGCGGCTTGCCCGTTACTCTTGGTCAGGTATTGTCGGGAGTCATCGCCAGAGGAGTATGCATGGCCACGTTGAAGGAAATTGCACAGGAGGCGGGGGTGTCCCAGGCCACTGTGTCGCGGGTGCTCAATGAAGATCCGACGCTGAGCGTCAAGGAAGAAACCAGGCAGAAGATCTTCGAGATTGCCGAGCGGCTGGAGTACAAGACCAGTAGCGCCCGCAAGGGGGTGCACAAGAGCAAGCTGCACTTTCTGGCGGTCTATGCCTACCCCCAGAGCACAGAGGTCAATGACCCCTACTATCTCGCCATTCGCTACGGCATCGAGACCCAGTGCGCCCGCTTCAACATAGAGCTGACCCATTTCTACAACGGTGCCGAGGGGCGTGAGCTCTCCGCCGTCGACGGCATCCTGGTCATCGGCCACCTGCCCGAGGAGCGCCTGGCAGCGCTCCACTCTCTCTCTGCCCAGCTGGTGTTCGTGGATTGCCGCTCCCAGGGGGAATTTGATTCCGTGGATGTGGATCTGGCGCTCATCAGCCAGCAGGTGGTGGACTTCTTCATCGCCCAGGGGCATGGCCGCATCGGCTATATAGGGGGTCAGGATGAGGCGCCGGATCTCCGTGAACTGGCCTTCCTCGACTACGGTCAGCGGTTGGGGGTGGTGCAGGAGAGCGATCTCTATCGCGGGGATTTCTCCAGCGCCTCCGGCTACCGGCTGGCCAAAGAGATGCTGGCAGGGGACTGGCCCAAGGCGCTGTTCGTCGCCTCCGACTCCATCGCCATTGGGGTGCTGCGGGCCATCCACGAGAGGGGGCTGGCGATTCCCCAGCAGATTGAGCTGATCAGCGTCAACGATATTCCGACCGCCAAGTTCACCTTCCCGCCGCTCTCCACTGTGCGGATCCACTCCGAGTTGATGGGCTCCCAGGGGGTCAATCTGCTGGTCGAACGGCTGCGTGACGAGCGTGATATTCCCCTTCGGGTACTGGTGCCGAGTCGCCTGACTCTGCGTGGCACCACTCGTTGATTTTAGTAAAATAAAGCCTGTTTTAGTCGCGCCATCTTGCGGTGGCGCGGCCTTATCCCTTCATCATTCTCTCCCTTATTTCTCCTGATAAATGCATAATGCATTGTTTTACAGTGGTTTTAGCCATTTTTTGGCTGCATTTATCAACATCCATGCCATCACTACCTGCTTTATCCCCTTTTATCCTCCGATTCTGATCTCGCTCACAAAACCATCCAGCCATTGTGATCAGGTTAAAACTTTATCGATCCAAAACTGATATTTAGTAAATGTTTATCTAAAGTTTACCCAGTTAACGTTGCCTTGTTCCGGGAGGACATGTGAATAACTGGGAAAACGTCCAATTCGTTGGTGAAAACAGGCTGGCTCCGCGTGCCTACTTCTTCTCTTATGCCGACCACGCGCTGGCGGCCACCATGCAGCGCGAGCTGAGCCGCCGTTTTCTGGGCCTTAGCGGTCAGTGGCAGTTCCACTACTTCGACCACCCCCTGCAGGTGCCGGAAGCCTTCTATCACAGCACCATGAGCGACTGGGGCCAGATCACCGTGCCCAACATGTGGCAGATGGAAGGACATGGCAATCTGCAGTACACCGACGAAGGTTTTCCCTTCCCCATCGACGTGCCCTTCGTACCGACCAGCAACCCAACCGGCGCCTATCAGCGCAGCTTCACGCTGAGCCCGGTCTGGGATGGCGAGCAGGTGATCATCAAGTTTGACGGGGTGGAGACCTACTTCGAGGTCTATGTGAACGGCCACTATGTCGGCTTCAGCAAAGGCAGTCGCCTCACCGCTGAGTTCGATATCAGTGCCTACGCCAAGGTTGGCGAGAACCTGCTGTCGGTGCGGGTGATGCAGTGGGCCGATTCCACCTATATCGAAGATCAGGACATGTGGTGGATGGCGGGGATTTTCCGTGACGTCTATCTGGTGGGCAAACCGGCCGCCCATGTGCAGGATTTCCTCATCCGCACCGCGCTGGCCGAGGACAATCAAAGCGCCACCCTGAGCTGCGATATCCAGCTCGAGAACCTGGGGGCGGCTGCTCGGGATCACCGTCTGGTCTGGTCGCTGCTGGATCAGGGCCGCGAGATCGCCAGCGGCTCGCTCGACCATCTCGCCATTGACGGCAAGTGTGATTGTCGCTTCACGCTGGATCTGGCCAATCCCCATCTGTGGAGCGCCGAAGACCCTTACCTCTACCAGCTGCAACTCTCCCTCTACAACGGTCAGGGCGAGCTGCTGGAAGTGATCCCGCAGCGGGTCGGGGTGCGTGAAATCAAGGTCAAGGATGGCCTCTTCTACGTCAACGGCCACTACCTCAAGCTGCACGGGGTGAACCGCCACGACAACGACCACCTCAAGAGCCGCGCGGTCGGCATGGATCGGGTGGAGCGCGACATCGTGCTGATGAAACAGCACAACCTCAACTCGGTGCGCACCGCCCACTACCCGAACGATCCGCGCTTCTACGAGCTGTGCGACCAGTACGGCCTGTTCGTGATGGCGGAGACCGACGTGGAGACCCACGGCTTTGCCAACGTCGGCGATCTCAGCCGCATCACCGACGACCCCTTCTGGGAGCCGGTGTTCGTGGATCGCATCGAGCGCCACGTGCACGCCCAGAAGAACCACCCCTCCATCATCATCTGGTCGCTGGGTAACGAGTCCGGCTACGGCTGCAACATCAGAGCCATGTACCAGCGCTGCAAGGGGATCGACCCGACCCGGCTGGTGCACTACGAAGAGGATCGCGATGCCGAGGTGGTGGATGTGGTGAGCACCATGTATTCGCGCGTCTCCCAGATGAACTGCTTCGGCGAGTTCCCGATGGAGAAGCCGCGCATTATCTGCGAGTACGCCCACGCCATGGGTAATGGCCCGGGTGGCCTCAGTGAATACCAGCAGGTGTTCGACCGTCATCCTCACATTCAGGGCCACTACATCTGGGAGTGGTGCGATCACGGCATTCTGGATCAGGATGAGCAGGGGCGCCCCGTCTACAAGTACGGCGGCGACTACGGCGACTACCCCAACAACTACAACTTCTGCATGGATGGCCTCATCTATCCGGATCAGACCCCGGGGCCGGGCCTGCGCGAATACAAGCAGGTGATCTGCCCGGTCAAGGTGCGGGCGCTGGATCTGGCGAGTGGCAAGCTGGCGGTGGAAAACCGCTACTGGTTCTCCAATCTCGACGACATCCGTCTGCTGGTCGAAGTGAAGGCCGAGGGCGAACTGCTGGCCAGCCAGCAAATCCGGCTGGAAGGGGTTGCTCCCGGTGCCACCACCGAGTTGCAACTCGAGCTGCCCGCGCTCGATGGGCGGGAAACCTTCGTCCAGCTGCGGGTCATCAAGGCCAGTGCCACCCGCTACAGCGCGGCGGAGCATGAGCTGGGTCAGTATCAGCTCCAGCTGAAGGCATCGACTCGTCAGCTGCAGCCCTTTGCCAATCCCAACGCCACCGCATTGCAGATTGCCGACGAGCGGCTTGCGCTGACCTTGAGCGGCAGCGGCTTTGCCCTGCGCTTCTCGCGCCTCGACGGCAAGCTGGTGAGCTGGCAGCAGGATGGCAATGAGCTCATCGAGCGCGCGCCGCGCCTCACCTTCTTCAAGCCGATGATCGACAACCACAAGCAGGAGTACGAGAGCCTGTGGCACCCGAATCACCTGCAGATCATGCAGGAGCACTTCCGCACTCTGAGCTGGTGTCAGCTGGGCGAGGCGGTCGAGGTGACGGTAGAGAGCCTGATCGCGCCGCCGGTGTTCGACTTCGGCATGCGCTGCCGCTACGTCTACACCCTGAGCCCGAACGGCCAGCTGCATGTGGCACTGTCCGGTCAGCCCTACGGCGGCTATGACGACATCATTCCCAAGATCGGCTTCGAGCTGGGTATTCGTCAGGATCTCGATCGGGTGCACTACTACGGCATGGGGCCGGGTGAGAACTATCAGGACAGCCGCCAGAGCAACTGGATCGACAGCTTCCAGAGCACAGTAGGCGAGATGTGGGAGCACTACCCCTTCCCGCAGGACAACGGCAACCGCCAGCAGGTGCGCTGGGCGACCCTGACCAACCGTCACGGCGCCGGTCTCTACGTGCGACCCGATGCCCCCATTAACCTGAGCGTCTGGCCCTACAGCTGGGAGCATATCCACGCGGCGCAGCATATCAACGAGCTGGAGCCCTGCGGTTATCTCACCCTCAATCTGGATCACAAGGTGCTGGGGCTCGGCTCCAACTCCTGGGGCTCCGAGGTACTGGACTCCTGGCGGGTGCGCTTCGAGCCGTTCAGCTTCGGTCTGACCCTGCTGCCCATCGCCCGTGGCAACCTCAATCCGGCTGCGCTGGCCGGACTCGATCTCACCATCAACGGCGGGAGGAACCTCGCATGATCACCCTGGACAACCTGACCCTGTTCAAAAACATCTACCGGGAGGGCAAGAAGTGGGGCCGCTGTGTGGAGGCCATCAACAACCTGGCAAACCTCAAGCCCGGCATCTGCCACTCCATCGGTGACTCCCTCACCTACCGCTTGCAGGAGGGGGCCAGCCCGGCCACCTCACTGTTCGAGGGGCAACGCCGCTACTTCGACGTCCACTACTACCTGGAAGGGACAGAGACGGTGGAGTGGGCAACCAAGCGCGAGCTGTGTGTCGAGCAGCCCTATGACGACACCACCGACCGCGAGTGGCTGGCCGGTGAGGTGCGTGAGCGCCAGAAAGTCGGCAACGGTCAGGTGGTGATCTTCGAGAACGACGAGGCATACCGCTTCGTCGGCGATGCGCCGGTGCGCAAGCTGATCATCAAGGTCACCGTCGAAGGCGGCTACTTCAAAAACAAATAACAAGCCGCTGTTTTTGCACTGATAAAAGCCGGAAGGGCGGGGCTCACCCTACAACTCATGCCCCGCCCTTTCGCGGCAATAACTACAGGTCTGGAGATGCACCATGTCTGATTCCAAACGGAATACGATAGGCAAGTTTGGTCTGCTGTCGCTCACCTTCGCGGCGGTATTCAGCTTCAACAACGTCATCAACAACAACATCGAAATCGGTCTGGCCTCGGCCCCGATGTTCTTTCTGGCCACCATTTTTTACTTCATTCCGTTCTGCCTGATCATTGCGGAGTTTGTGTCACTGAACAAGAACTCCGAAGCGGGCGTCTATGCCTGGGTGAAGAGCTCCCTTGGTGGTCGCTGGGCCTTTATCTCCGCCTACACCTACTGGTTCGTGAACCTGTTCTTCTTCACTTCCTTGCTGCCGCGGGTTATCGCCTACGCCTCCTATGCCTTCCTCGGCTACGAATACATTTTCACCCCGCTGGCGACCACTTTCTTAAGCATGGTGCTGTTTGCCTTTGCCACCTATGTCTCCACCAATGGCGCCAAGCTGCTTGGCCCCATCACCTCGGTGACTTCGTCTCTGATGCTGCTGCTGACCCTCTCCTACATTCTGCTGGCAGGTGTGGCGTTAGTCGGTGGTGTACAACCGGCTGACCCCATCACGGTCGAAGCCATGGTCCCCGATTTCAGCTGGGCCTTCCTCGGCATCACCACCTGGATCTTTATGGCGGCCGGTGGCGCCGAGTCGGTGGCGGTCTACGTCAATGACGTGAAAGGCGGCTCCAAATCCTTCGTCAAGGTGATCATCGTCGCCGGGCTCTTCATTGGTGTGCTCTACTCCATCGCCTCTCTGCTGATCAACGTCTTTGTCCATAGCGACACCCTGAAATTTACCGGTGGCTCGGTGCAGGTGTTCGAGGGACTGGCGGCCTACTTCGGTCTGCCCACCGTGCTGATGAACCGCTTCGTGGGTCTGGTCTCCTTCACCGCCATGTTCGGCTCCCTGCTGATGTGGACGGCCACCCCGGTGAAGATCTTCTTCTCCGAGATCCCGGCCGGCATCTTCGGTAAGAAGACGGTCGAGCTGAACGAGAACGGCGTGCCTGCCCGTGCAGCCTGGATCCAGTACCTCATCGTGCTGCCGCTGATGGTGATCCCGACGCTGGGTTCCAACACCGCGCAGGATCTGATGAACACCGTCATCAACATGACCGCTGCCGCCTCCATGCTGCCGCCGCTGTTCATCATGCTGGCCTACCTCAATCTGCGCCTGAAGCTCGACCACCTGCCACGGGATTTCAAGATGGGCTCACGTACCACCGGCATCGCTGTGGTCTCGGTGCTGATCGCCATCTTCTCGGTGGGCTTCCTCGCCTCCACCTTCCCGACCGGCGCCGACATCATGACCATCGTCTTCTACAACGTCGGCGGGATCGTGATTTTCCTCGGCTTTGCCTGGTGGAAATACAACCGCTACGAAGCCTCCCTGAGTGCTGAGGCGCGGGTGAAAGAGGCCCAGCCGACCAGCCAGATTTCCGTCCGGGCATCCTGACGATAACCCTGACCAAACCGGCCCCCGTGGCCAGGAGAGATCAACCGGGTGGCTGCGGCCACCCGTTACCCGTTGCACCATTGAGCACAAGAACCGAACACAAGGAGAAAGGAATGAGCGAGACGATCGAGTTTGCCGAATTCAAACGGGTCGAGATGAAGGTGGGCAAGGTGCTGGAGGTGGTGCGCCACCCCGGGGCCGACAAACTCTACATCGTTCAGATCGACGTAGGCGGTGAGCGGCCACTGCAGACCGTCACCAGTCTGGTGCCCTACTACAGCGAAGATGAGCTGATGGGCAGCGAGGTGGTGGTGCTGACCAACCTCAAGCCGACCAAGATGCGCGGCGAGCGATCCGAGTGCATGTTGCTCTGCGCCGAGACCCCGGATGAGAGCCAGAGCGTGCTGCTGCAACCCCGGGTGCCGATGGCGCCGGGCACCCCCATCGTCTGACTGAGATTGCGAGCCGGTGCGGGAGACTGCACCGGTTCAGCAACGAGGCCGTCCAAGCGGCCCGATCATAACAAGAGAGTAAAGCGCGGGGCCGACAGACCCTTGCCGAACACATCACAGAGTCACAGCGTTACCCGCAGGGAGCGCGAGTCCATTGGAGGACATATGTCTGAATCCGTACGCGGCACCATAGGCAAGTTTGCCCTGTTGTCGATGACCTTTGCCGCCGTGTTCAACGTGCGCAACATCGTCAATAACAACATCGAGCTGGGGCTCAGCTCCGCCCCCATCTTCCTGCTGGCTACGCTCGTCTACTTTGTGCCATTCGTTTTCATCATTGCCGAGTTCGTCTCGGCCAACAAAGATTCCGAGTCGGGGATGTACGACTGGCTGAAAAAGCCGCTCGGCACCCGGATGGCCTATCTGGGCTCTTTCCTCTACTGGTTTGTGAACCTGTTCTGGTTCGTCTCCCTGCTGCCGAACGTCATTGCCTACGCCTCCTACGCCATGCTGGGCTATGAGTACAGCTTCTCGCCGACCGTCACCTCGATCATTTCCATCGTGCTGTTTGCGGCGGCGACCCATATCTCCACCAAGGGGGCGAGCTGGCTTGGCAAGATTGCCGAACTGGTGGCCTACGGCGTCTTCGCCCTGTTCGCCATCTATGTGCTGGGTGCCCTGATGGCGCTCGGTGGTGACCATGTGGCGGCCCAGCCCATCACGCTGGAGGCCATGACCCCCACCGTCAACTGGGCGACGCTCGGCATCATGTGTTGGATCTTTCAGGCGGCGGGCGGTGCCGAGACGGCGGCGGCCTATCTCAACGACGTGAAGGGCGGCCAGAAGTCCTTCATCAAGGTGATCATCATCGCCGGTGTGGTCATAGGAGCCATGTATGCGCTGGGTTCCCTGCTGGTGAACGTGTTCGTGCCGCGAGAGAGCCTCACCTATGCCGGCGGCATGGTGGAGATCTTCACCGGCATGGCCCAGTACTTCGGACTCTCCGAGACGCTGGTGGGCCGTGCGGTCGGGGTGGTGCTGTTCATCGCCATGTTCGGCTCCATGATGATGTGGACCTCGGCGCCGGTGAAGATCCACTTCTCCGAGATCCCCCTGGGCGTCTACGGCGACAAGACCACCCGGCTCAACGAGCACGGGGTGCCGGTGCGCGCCGCCTGGTGGCAGTTTGCCTTCGTGTTCGTGATGCTGGTGGTCAACGGTTTTGGCTCCGAGTCGGTGCAGCAGATGATGAACACCGCGATCAACCTCACCGCCGGTACCGCCATGCTGCCGCCGATCTTCATCATGGTGGCTTACTTCGTGTTCCGCTGGAAACATGACGACACCCCCCGCGAGTTCCGCATGGGATCGCGTACCTTCGGCATGGCGGTGGTCTCGGTGCTGATCGCCATTTTCGTGGTGAGCATGAGCGCCTCCGCCTTCCCGGCCGGGGTGGATCTGGTGCGCGCCTTCTTCATCAACGTCTTCATGACCGCGGTCTTCTCGGCGCTGGCCTACTGGTGGATCTCCCGCTTCGAGAAGCGTCAGGCCCGCAAGCAGGCAACCGGCGGAGCTGGCGGCGAGCTGGCCAAGCAGAGTTGAAGCACAAGGCTGGCCGGATCCGGTGGCCAGCCGGGCTTGCTTAATTTCCGGCAGATAAAGGGGAGTCGCTCAACTTTGCGCCTCCCGTTTATCGGGGTAAGCTGGGGATTCGTTTCAACAGGAGCTGTGCCACAGCTCCTGTTGTGTTTCCTGTCGTCCCCGATCACCGGCCCCGCGAGGGGACGGGATCTGCTTTCACCGGAGACCGCTCGTGCGTCTGGATCCCTTTACCTCTGTACTGATTGTGGTGGTGGCCCTGGCCTCCTTCTTCCCCTGCGAGGGCCAGGTGGCCGTCTGGTTCGCGCTGCTGACCAAGCTGGCGGTGGCGCTGCTGTTCTTCATGCATGGCGCCAAGCTGTCGCGCCAGAACCTGCTGGCAGGGCTCGGTCACTGGCGGCTGCATCTGGTGGTGATGGCGAGCACCTTCCTGCTGTTCCCGCTGCTCGGGCTCTTGCTCACGCCGCTGGTGCCCCAGTGGCTGAGTCCGGCCATCTACCTCGGTTTCTTGTATCTGTGCGCCCTGCCCGCCACCGTGCAGTCGGCCATTGCCTTCACCTCCATGGCGGGGGGCAATGTGTCGGCGGCGGTGTGCAGCGCCTCGGCCTCCAGCATCCTCGGCATCTTCCTCTCACCTGTGCTGGTGGGCTTGATGATCCAGGTGCAGGGGGAGGGGGTCGACACCTGGCACTCCATCCAGGCCATCATGGTGCAGCTGATGCTGCCCTTCGTGGTGGGCCATCTGTCGCGGCCCCTCATCGGCCGCTGGGTCGACAGCCATCGGCCGCTGATCAGCAAGCTGGATCAAAGCTCCATCCTGCTGGTGGTCTATGTGGCCTTCAGCGAGGCCGTGGTGCAGGGGATCTGGCATCAAGTAGGTTGGTATGACTTGGCCAGCATAGTGCTGCTGAGCTGCGTATTGCTGGCCCTGGTGCTCTGCTGGAACGTCTGGATCAGCCGCCGCCTCGGTTTCAACAAGGCGGACGAGATCACCATCGTCTTCTGCGGCTCGAAGAAGAGCCTCGCCAATGGTGTGCCCATGGCCAACGTCATGTTCCCCGCCGCCAGCGTCGGGGTCATGGTGCTGCCGCTGATGATCTTCCACCAGATCCAGCTGATGGTCTGCGCCGTGCTGGCCCGCCGCTACCGCGAGCAGGAGGCCCTGCCCCAGGTCCAGGAGGGGTAAGGCGCCCGGATAAAAGAGAGGGAGGCCATGGGCCTCCCTCTTTCGTTTGCAGCGTAGTCAGCGTTTACGCCAGACGGTGAGCTGGGCCACCGTGTGCTGGTGCTTGCGGGCTGTCTCGCGGATGACGAAGGGGACGTCTCTCGGCGGGCACAGCTCCTCGAACTCCGCTGCCAGCAGCCGTTGCAGCGCCTGATGGGTGGAGAGGGCCTCGCCGTTCTCCCGGATGCCGCCGAGCCAGTTCGCCTTGGGGGTGTAGTCGGTCAGCCAGGTGTAGGGGCTGGTGAGTACCAGCAGGCCGCCGCTGCGCAGTCTGGGAGCAATGTCGCGCAGGAAGCGGGCGGGCTCCCGCAGCCGGTCGATGAGGTTGGAGGCGAGCACCAGATCGTAGTGTTCGTACCTGGGCTTTAGGTTGCAGGCATCCCCCTGGCTGAAGTGGACCCGCTCGGCCTGCTCGCGGCCGAGATCATGGCGGGAGAGGCGTGCCTCGCAATACTCCACCAGCTCCCCCTCCAGGGGCAGGGCGTAGCGGAAGCTATCCTGGCTCGCCAGCGCGAGCGCCACGTCGATGAAACGGGCCGAGTAGTCCACTCCGTCCACGTGCTGGAAGTGGCGGGCCAGCTCGAAGCTGGCGCGGCCGGTGGCGCAGCCGATGTCCAGCGCGCGCTGGTGGTTGCTGCACAGCTCGCTGGCGAGGCTGGCCAGGGTGCTGGCGTAGTTGGCTACCCCGAAGTGGGTCGGGCCGTACTGGAAGTCGAGGTATTGCGCCACGAGCGCGTCGGTTTCATAAGGATTCACGATAACGGGTTCCTGATGGCGTGAGACCAGGTAGCGGAAGCCCGCATGCTGGAAGAAGTGGCGGCGGAAGGCGTAGCGGGAGGACTTGAGCGCCTCGTTGCCTGTGCTGATCCAGCTGCCGCCCTTGATGAGGGTGTGCTTGCCATCGAAGGTGGGGGTGGAGAAGTCGTCGTAGAGCGGATGCACCTCGAACCCCTCGAAGCCGTCGATGGCGGTGCTGGTCCACTGCCAGACGTTGCCCACCAGATCGAAGAAGCTGCCCTGCGGAAAGGTATCCACAGGACAGGAAGAGGCGAAGCGGGCCAGGTTGATATTGCCGGGGGCCTCCAGCCAGTCCGGTTGATCCCCGGGCACCTGCTCGCGCAGCAGCGCCCACTCTCCCTCGCTCGGCAGCTGGATGGGCAGCCCGGTCTGGGCCGCTTTCCAGCGGCAGAAGGCGGCAGCTTCCAGCTGGTTCACCTCCACCGGCCAGTCCCAGGGCAGGGCAACCTGCTCGGTCATCAGCCGCAGTTGCAGTTGCTCGGGTTCGAGGAGGTCGCCGACCCAGAAGCTGGGCATGCGCGCCCTGGCATACTGGCACCAGCCCCAGCCCTCGTCGTCCCACCAGGCCCGTGTCTGGTAGCCACCCGCCTGCACGAATTCGAAGTACTCGGCGTTGCTTACCAGCATGCGGCTAGCCTGGAAGGGGGCCAGCTCGATGTGGCGCTCGCCATATTCGTTGTCCCAGCCGTAGGTGGCATCCTGTTTGCCGAGCCGTACCCTGCCCCCCGCCACCGGCAGCAAGCCGTTGGTGGGTACCTCGTCACGCCGATGGCGTGCCTCGGTACAGGCGGGCCAATAAGGTTGTGGCTGCACCCAGGGCAGCGGCAACTGGCGGATCAGCACGCTGGAGGTCTCCAGGTGGATGCGCTCATGCTCTATGCCCATCAGGATGACCCAGGCCGGGCTCTGCCAGTCGATGGGCAGGGTGAGCGGCATCCGCCGGATGAAGTCGCAAACCAGCGTGCGGACTTTGGCCCGATAACTGCGCAATTCGGTGACCTTGGGCCAGTCGTAGTGGGTCTCGTCGAGATCGTCCCAACTCATCTCGTCCACGCCGATGGCGACCATGGCCTCGATGCGGGGATCGAGACGGCTGTCGATGAGGCGCGCCGCCAGCAGCTTGTTGACGAAGAAGGCGGCGGTGTGGCCGTAGTAGAAGATGAGGGGGTGGCGCAGGGGGATCGCCTTGTTGAACCAGGCCCGCTCATCGGCCAGGCAGTCAAACAGGCTGTCGTAGAGATCGAAGGTCTGACAGAAGTAGTCGAGCAGCTCGTGACGTTTGTGCTCGGGATCGTCGCCGTCGAGCCGCAGGGTACGGGTCGGGGCTGGCAGGCCGCCTGGGCTGGCGAATGGGTGGCTGACTTGGGTCACGCTCTGACTCCTTGTAGGCAGTGACAAATGCATCGGTGGAGAGCTCTATACGCACAAGGTATCACTATTGGCTCAACAGACCGGGGCGGCAACCAAAAACTTCCTCTCCCGGCTGTGGGCAACCCTGTCAGCAGGCAGGATCCCCCCGTTCGGGCATGGTGAGTTTGACCAACATATGGTCTGAATGGCTCTCAAAGATGAAGGGTGTAGTGAACATGAAATATGATTTTCGGTTGAAAATCATAGTCTTGGTTCTATGGCATGTGGTTTGCAATTGCCCCTTCACCAGGCTGCGCGGACCAAGGGGTCGCGTTTGCCAACACACAACGAGGAGAGTGGCGATGAAATGGATGATGGGAGCCGTGCTGGCCCTGGGGCTGGGTGGTTGCAGCTGGCAGGACGACGTCAAGGTGAGCGGGGCCGGGGCCCTGGTGGAGCAGCAGCACCCCCTGGGCCGGGAGGTGACCCGGGTACTGGCCGGAGTGCCTGCCAACATCCAGCTGGTGGCGGGGGAGGCGCGCGGCATCCATATCCGGGGGCAGGAGAACCTGTTGCCCTACCTGGAGCTGAGCGAGAAAGACGACAAGCTGGAGATAGAGGTGAAGGAGGGTTATCGACTGGCCCCCAGCGAGCCGCTGGAGATCACCATCACCCTGCCCGAGCTCCATGAGCTGGCGCTGGCGGGCACCGGCAATGGCGAGTTGCATGACTTCAAGGGGAATGAACTGGTGCTGTCGGTGGCGGGCACGGGTGACATCGTCGCCAGCGGGCTGGTGCTGAACCGGTTGGAGGGCAACATCGCCGGTCTGGGCAACCTGGATCTGGGGGAGGGCTCGGTCAGGGCCATGGAGCTGAACATCGCGGGCTCGGGGGGCGTGCTGGGGGCTCGGCTCCTGAGCCAGGAGGCCGAGGTCAATATCGCGGGCAGCGGCGAGGTGGAACTCAGGGTGCAGGAGCGGCTCAAGATAGAGATCGCTGGTGCCGGTGCGGTCAACTACTGGGGCAGCCCAGCGCTGACCAGCGAGATCGCGGGTTCGGGTCAGGTGAGCCGGTTGGGGAGCTGATCCCATCATCGCAACAATGAAAAAGGCCCCTCGGGGCCTTTTTTGCAGGATGCGACACTGTGGGGCGACGCCTCACTCGAGGGGGAGTGCGAGGCCCAGATCGGCGTTCAGGCGCATCAGCAGCCACTGCATGCCGGCGAGGTGCTGGTGGTCATGGCTGACGAGCAGGCGCACCAGACCGTCCAGGGTCACCTCCCCATAGCCGCCATAGCGGGCGCGGCGCTGCCAGGCGTCGGACGGCACCGTCTTCAGCCATTCGACGGTCTGCAGGCGGGCGGTGCGAAACCGGTCGAGCTGCGTGGCGGTATCCTGCCGGGGGTAATCATGGTCCAGCGCCAGCTGATAGCCATCGAGGGAGGCGAGCTCCGGCAGGCTCTCCGCCAGGGTGCGACGAAACCGCACCTGATAGCCCAGCACCTCGATGTCCAGCAGGTGGCAGAGGTGCCCCCTGGCACTGAAACGCTCGGAGGGGATCCCGGCCCAGTTGGCGGGTTCCCAGTCCAGGTGGTCGGTGGGGACCTGTGCCAGCAGCCGCTCGAACTGGTCCGGCATGGCCAGCAATGTGGTGAAGAGAGGCATCCTTGTCTCCTGTTTCCGGGTGAATGGCCGCCCGCTGACGGGGCGGCCACGAGTGGGTCAGCCTCAGGCCGGTTCGCCCAGGTGGTTGGCGTGAAAGCGCAGGTGCGCCTCGATGAAGCTCGCCACGAAGTAATAGCTGTGGTCGTAGCCGGCATGGCGGTTGAGCGTCAGGGGCCACGCCCGGGTGGCGGCCACTTCGGCCAGGGTGTCGATGCCGAGCTGCTCCGCCAGGAAGGGGTCGTCCAGCCCCACGTCCACCAGGGTCGGCAGGGGCGGGCTGTCGTGGTGGCGCAGCAGTTGGCAGGCATCCCACTCCTGCCACAGCAGGGGGTTGTTGCCGAGGTAGGCGCCGAGGGCCTTCTGGCCCCAGGGGCAGCGGCTCGGGTGGCTGATGGGGCTGAAGGCCGACACCGAGCGGTAGCGACCCGGCTCGCGCAGGGCGGCGATGAGGGCGCCGTGGCCTCCCATGGAGTGGCCGCTGATGGCGCGCTTCGTCGAGACCGGGAAGTGGGTCTCGATGAGCTCGGGCAGCTCCCGGGTGACGTAATCGTACATCTGGTAGTGATCCCGCCAGGGGTGCTGGGTGGCGTTGACATAGAAGCCTGCCCCCATGCCGAGATCGTAACCGGGGTCGTCCGGTACCCCCTCGCCGCGCGGGCTGGTGTCCGGCGCCACCAGGGCGATGCCGAGCTCGGCGGCGATGCGCTGGGCCCCCGCCTTCTGCATGAAGTTCTCGTCGGTGCAGGTGAGGCCGGAGAGCCAGTAGAGCACGGGCACTTTCTGGCCGGTGAGGGCCTGGGGCGGCAGATAGATGGCGAAGCGCATCTCGCAGTCGAGTACGGTGGAGCGGTGGCGATACTGCTTGTGCCAGCCACCGAAGCTCTTGTTGCTGCTGATGATGTCCAGATTCATGTAAGGACTCCTTGCCCCGCCCATGTATCGATGGGCGGGGCTCTCATGGGATCAGTAGTGGATGACGGTGCGGATGCTCTTGCCTTCGTGCATCAGATCGAACGCCTCGTTGATCTGCTCAAGCCCCATGGTGTGGGTGATGAAGTCGTCCAGCTTGAACTCACCCTGCATGTAGCGCTGCACATAGCTCGGCAGTTCGCTGCGACCGCGCACCCCGCCGAAGGCGCTGCCGCGCCAGACCCGGCCGGTGACCAGCTGGAACGGACGGGTGCTGATCTCCTGACCCGCGCCGGCCACGCCTATGATGACGGATTCGCCCCAGCCCTTGTGGCAGCATTCGAGCGCCGCGCGCATCACCTTGACGTTGCCGATGCACTCGAAGGAGAAGTCGACGCCGCCGTCGGTCATCTCGACGATCACCTCCTGGATGGGCTTGTCGTAATCGTTCGGGTTGATGCAGTCGGTGGCGCCCAGCTTGCGGGCCAGCTCGAACTTACTCTCGTTGATGTCGATGGCGATGATGCGGCCGGCCTTGGCGAGACGGGCGCCTATGACGGCGGAGAGGCCTATGCCGCCGAGCCCGAAGATGGCGACGCTCTCACCCTCCTTCACCTTGGCGGTGTTCATCACGGCGCCGATGCCGGTGGTGACGCCGCAGCCCAGCAGGCAGACCTCTTCCAGGGGCGCGGCCGGGTCCACCTTGGCGATGGAGATCTCCGGCAGCACAGTGTATTCGCTGAAGGTGGAGGTGCCCATGTAGTGATAGATGGGCTGGCCATCCTTGGAGAAGCGGGTGGTGCCGTCCGGCATCAGCCCCTTGCCCTGGGTGGTGCGGATCTTCTGGCACAGGTTGGTCTTGCCGGACTTGCAGAACTTGCACTCGCCGCACTCGGGGGTGTAGAGCGGGATCACGTGATCCCCCACCTTGACGCTGGTGACGCCCTCGCCGACGGACTCGACGATGCCGCCCCCCTCATGGCCCAGGATGCAGGGGAAGACCCCTTCCGGATCTTCACCTGAGAGGGTGAAGGCATCGGTGTGGCAGACGCCGGTGGCGACGATCCGCACCCGCACCTCGCCAGCCTGGGGCGGCATGACCTCGACCTCCTCGATGGAGAGGGGCTGACCCGGTCCCCAGGCGATGGCGGCTTTACACTTGATGCTCTGAACCTGTGCCATGAATGATGTCCTCGTGGTTGTGTGGGTGAACGGAAATGTGTTCGGACATTCAGTGTAGTTTCCCGCCGATTTGGTGATAATAAGGCTAAATATCAAATCACTTTTACACACAGGTAATAATGTTCGGCTGGGAAGGGGTCTGTGAATTTGTCAGCGTGGCGGAGCAGGGGGGCTTTACCCCGGCGGCGCGCAAGCTGGGGGTGTCGGTGGCGCAAGTCAGCCGTCAGGTGGCGCAGCTGGAAGACAGGTTGCAGGCCAAGCTGCTGCTGCGCACCACCCGTCAGGTGCGGCTCACCGAGCTCGGCGAGATCTACTTTCGCCACTGTCGTCAGTTGCTGGACAACCTCTACGAGGCGGAACTGGCTCTGGGGCGCCATCAGGCGGTGCCGCAAGGGTCGCTGCGCATCACGGCCCCCGTCTCCTATGGCGAGAGTCGCATCGCCCCCCTGGTGAACGACTTCATGGTGCGCTTCCCCCAGCTGGAGGTGACCCTCAACCTCACCAATCAGTTGCTGGATCTGGTGCACGAGGGGTTCGATCTGGCGATCCGTCTCGGCCACCTCAAGGATTCGACCCTGGTGGCTCGCAAGCTGGCCCAGCGGGTGCCCTATGTGTGTGCCTCCCCCGCCTATACCGCCCGCCACGGCATGCCCAACAGCCTCTCGGAGCTGGCCCGTCACACCTGTCTGGTGGGCAACGGCGACGAGTGGCACTTCACCCTGGACGGTCGTCCCCACAGCGTGCGGGTGCGCGGTCTGCTGCAGTGCAACAGCGGCCACGCCCTGCTGGACGCGGCGCTCAAGGGGATCGGCATCATTCAGTTGCCGGACTACTACGTGAGCGACCACCTGGCCCGGGGGGATCTCATCGAACTGTTGCCGGAGCTGCGGGCGCCAGAGGAGGGGATCTGGGCGCTCTATCCCCACAATCGCCACCTCTCCCCCAAGGTGCGGCTGCTGGTGGACTACCTCGCCGAGCGGCTCAGCGATCCCGCCCAGCCGGCGCTGGTGCGCCCCATAGGCTGACGCCCGGATGACAACACGCGCCTCATCAAAAAGGCGCTATCCCCACTGGGTATTGGAAGGCCAGTCCTGAAGCAGGTCATCGCTGCAAGGGGCGTCATCATGGATGCCCCCTCGGCTATCCGCGCCGATATGGCACAGTTTGGCTCCCTTTGTCAGCCCCCCAGCCTGGGCTGTCATCGTCCTGTCCGGCGGGCACGCCCTGTGGAACCCCCCTCGCCAGCACAAAGCTCCGTCCGCTCCCCTGATACCGGCGCAGTAGACAGCAGATCCTGCAGCGGCCCCCACCGGACGGGGGGGACGGCCGCACCAGACGGGCCAATTCGTCGGTCAGCCTCCTTGGCTAGACTGGACCGGTCGTCTTATGGCACCCATTTGGCACATTTGCCCGCCACTCTATCTGGAAGGATCCGATATGAAACCCTTGTTGACCGCCCTCTTGCTCCCCCTGCTGCCCCTCGCCGCACAGGCCGCCGAACCCGTCTGGATCACGGTCGGTGCCGACAGCGGCGTCGAACTCAAGCAGGTCAAGGCCAGACTGGCCCCCCTGTTCAGCGCCAGCGGTGCCCCTATCCAGCTGGCCCAGGTCGAGGCGAGCGAGCTCGGCACCCTCTCCCACCTGATGCACGAAGGGCACCAGCGCTGCGGCGGCTACGTGGTGCACAGCACCCTGGCCGACGCCCTGCAGAGCATGGCCCAGCCCATCAGCCAGAACCTGTTCAGCGCCCCGCCGCTGACCCAGGGGGCCAGCGTCAACCGGCTGCTGCCCCATCTGGATCAGGGCAACATAGTCGGCACCATCAGCCAGCTCTCGAGCTGGCGCAACCGCTACTACACCACCACCACAGGAGTGCAGTCGGCCGACTGGGTGGCCAGCCAGTGGCAGAGCCTGAGCGCGACCCTGCCCTGGGCCAGCGTCAGCCGGGTCAAGCACAGCGGCTATCCGCAGCAATCCGTGGTGCTGACCCTCAAGGGCAGCCGCTACCCGGACGAAGTGGTGGTGCTCGGCGGTCACCTCGACTCCACCGCGGGCTCCGCACCCAACAGCCGCACCCTGGCGCCGGGTGCCGACGACGATGCCTCCGGCATCGCCACCCTGACCGAGGTGCTGCGGGTCATCGCCGAGCAGGGTCGTCAGCCGGAGCGCACCCTGCAGTTCATCGGCTATGCGGCGGAAGAGGTGGGGTTGCGCGGCTCCAAGGACATCGCCACCCGCTACAAGGCGGCCAATACCAAGGTGCTGGCGGCGCTGCAACTGGACATGACCAACTACCAGGGCTCGGCGGAAGAGATCGTCTTCATGACCGACTACACCGACCAGGGGCTGACCGGCTATCTGGCCCAGCTGCTCGACGTCTATCTGCCCCAGATCCGCTACGGCTACGACAGCTGCGGTTATGGCTGCTCGGATCATGCCTCCTGGCACAATCAGGGTTACCCGGCCGCCATGCCGTTCGAGTCTCGCTTCAACGACTACAACCCCAAGATCCACACCGCCCAGGACACCTTGCAGAACTCGGATCCCTCGGCTGCCCACGCCCTCAAGTTCGCCCAGCTGGCCACCAGCTTCGCCATCGAGATGGGCAAGATAAACTGAGGCGCCAAAGCGCGATGAGGCACACAAAAGAAGGCCCACATTCGTGCAATGCTGTTCACTTAA
>NZ_CDBZ01000202.1:0-331 GCF_000819985.1 Aeromonas media
TGCCACACTCTGCTACAAAAGAGGTAGTAAAGGGGCACACTCTTGCCACAAAGCGGGCGTGCAATAGAGACATGAACAAGGAGGACATCATGAAACCCGCATCCCTCGCCTGGGCCCTGCCCCTGGCTCTCACCCTCATCTGGCTGCTTGGCATGACCCAGTGGCCCGCCGGTCTCTGGCCCTGGCGCCATGAACTGCTGATCCTGACCGGTCTGCTTGGCCTCGGAGCCATGACCCTCTCCCTGCTGCTGGCCCTGCGCCTGCCGAGGCTCGAAGTCTGGTGTGGCGGGCTGGATCGCATGTTGCACCTGCATCGCAGCAGCGCGCTCTG
>NZ_CDBZ01000202.1:540-2948 GCF_000819985.1 Aeromonas media
TGCTGGCGCTGGCGCTGGCGCTGGCAACGATGCCCTGTGGCACGAACTCGGCAATACCCTGGGGGAATGGGGTTTCTATCTGCTGCTGGCCCTGGTGGTGGTGAGCCTGCTTGCGGTGGTGCACTACGAGCGCTTCAAGGTGGTCCATCGGCTGGCCCCGGTCATCTACCTGATGGGCTGGGTGCACGGGCTCTGCCTGCTGCCGCGCATCGGCGTCCTGACGCCGGTCGGTCTGACCTTGCTGGTGGGGGGCGGGCTGGGCGCCATGGGCGCGATCTACTCCCTGTTTGGTCGGGTGGGCCAGAATGCGCGCCGCCAGGGAACGGTCAGCACCCTCACCCCTCTGGACGAACGCACCCTTGAGATCAGGGTCACCCTGACCTCTCCCCTGTCTGGCTACCGTCCGGGCCAGTTCGCCTTCTTCGACTTCGCCGGGCGCGGCGAGCCCCATCCCTACACTCTGGTGAATGTCTCGGCGGACTGCCGCACCCTGACCCTGGCGGTGCGCGCCCTCGGGGATCACACCCACTGGCTGCATCAGCACCTCAGGGTGGGGGATGCCGTCATCGTGACCGGCCCCTATGGCGCCTTCGCCCTGCCAGACCCGGCCCCCGCGCTCTGGGTGGGCGCCGGTATCGGCATCACCCCTTTCGTCGCCTGGCTGGAGGCGCTGGTGCGCCGTGGCGAGACACGCCCAGGCACCACCTTGCTGCAATGCGCCCCCACCGCCGAGGCCGCCCCCTATCACAGCCGCCTCGCCGAACTGTGCCGCCGGGCCGGGGTCGATTACCGATTACACCTGGAGTCCGAGCGCGGTCGGCTGGATCTGGCCGCCCTGGGTGAACGCCAGCACACCCCGGTGTGGTTCTGCGGCCCCGAGCCCATGGCCCACACCCTGGATGCCCATCTGACCGCCCCGCTGCACCGGGAGCTGTTCCGCTTCCGCTAGCCTCAAGATGAGGCGCATCATCAAAAGGGCCTCCCGGGGAGGCCCTTGTCATATCAGATGCACCTTGCTCGCAGCCTCTGACTTGCACCCATAAAACCTCGAACAAGGGCAGCGACCCTCACTTGGATATTGATGCAGATTGAATGAATCAATATCATCTTGCGGCCCCTGGTCATGGATAAGAATGTTGTATGTCCTTTGATAAAAAGCACGGTGAGTTCATCTTCAATGTGCAGGAACACCTGGTCACCTGCGAGCTGATCGGCCCTTTCAATGAAGAGGGTATGCTGGCGTGGATTGCACAGATAAAGCGCGTGGTGAACAGCCTGGACGGGAAGCCTTTCTGCGCCCTGGTGGACCATCGCCAGCATCAGGGGGTGGTGCTATCCGCCCTGCCCCATCTGCAAGAGACCTATCAGTGGCTGGCCCAGAAGAACCTGGTGGCCATCGCCTCCCTCTATTCGGCCAAGGTGCTCCATCACATCGCCCTCTCCTGCCTGTCCCTCACCCATCCGGAACATATCCGGGCATTCAACGACCCCCAAGAGGCCATCGCCTGGCTGGATGCCCAATATCAGGCGCAGTAGTCAGCCCGGCAGAGATTAAGAGGGCGGTATCAACGCCCTCAGGTACCACTCCCGGCAGCAATCGACGGCGGATTCCCCGGAGACAAGAAATAGGTGCCACTCGGGAGAGCCGCAGCCTGGGCGACTATCTGCCCCGGCAAGGCGCCATCCGGGCCAAGGGGCATCTGCGCCGCCCGCACGCTGCCGCCCCAAAAGCTCGCCACCAGTATCAAGGCCCCGGCCAGCCCGTATTTGATCCAGGATTTCATCGTCTTGCTCCCCTCTCACCGGCCCCTTGCCACCCTGTGGCAAGCGGACCCATTTATCAGTGGGCAGAAGATAGAAGGGATATGTGAGGAAAACATGAGGTTGTGTGAAGCCAAGGTGAAGTCAGGAAGATGTTGGGGGAATGTGAAAAATCATCATCACCTGCCCCACAAGACGCGATATAGCAGGCAATGACCAGACCACGTAGGGACGATTAGCGCAGCGTAATCGTCCGCATACCGCCGCGCACCGAGTCATGGCCAGACCGGTAGGAAACTTCAGATATCAGCGACCTTTCGGCAACTCCTTATCGCGATCGTCCGAATACGCTTCGCTATTCGAACCTACAGCCCTGGGTTAGCGCCAGCACACCCCAGTGTGGTTCTGCTGCCCCTTGCCTATGGCCCAAATCCTAGATACATCTGACCACCCCACAGCACCGGGAGCTGTTCCGCTTCCGTTGATGGGAGAAGGCGCCCGCAGCCTTCCTCGCTGGCCCCTTTCCTCACAGTCAGGGAACTAGGGAAGGTGCGAACAAGTCCCTGATATGAGATCATGTTTGTCATCTGGAGCCATGGAACAGGGTTCATCATGAGTCATCAGCTCACCTTCGCCGACAGTGAATT
>NZ_CDBZ01000203.1 GCF_000819985.1 Aeromonas media
TAACTGATCAGCATTGCGCCCTAGGGTGGCATTTTTTATGAGCGCGGGTTTATGCCGTTTGGTACCCACCGGCATCATGTTCCGTTTGTCGGTTGGTGCCGGAAGGATGGTTCCAGATCCGGTCTGATGAAAGATAACCTGAGGCTGCAGTGAAGTAGGCCCCGGGGAAGCGGCCAGGGCTGTGCACTTAATCTGTTAAAACATACATCTCCTGCTGGTCGTTCTGTGACATGGTGGCAGCAAAGTTATTGCGACCACCTCCTTTGCCGTATGCAGGCTCCATTCCTCCTGATGGGAGGGCACCTCCAGCGGCGGGCGCTTCTCCCGGGATCACCGACGAGGAGCAGCAGGACGTGAGCAATAGCGATGCAGCTATTAGCAATGCAAGTTTCAACGTCTTCATGGCAACGTCCTCTGTCCAGCTAATGGGCTGGGCTTGCGAGTAATCAGTTTAGATCTTGTTGCCGGGGCAGAGTGCATCAGCATTGACTCATGTTGTAGCCATTGGAGGCTTGCCGATGGAAATTTTGCATCAATTCAATGACAAGAACATCATGGCAAATTTGCCAAAAAAATCGTGGAAGTCGCTAAAGGTGCATTGCTTCCGCTTCTTTCGGCGTCAAAACCAGACCCCTCGGCTCGGGCAGGGGGCTAATTGGCAGTGGGTGTAGTCCATCTTCCTTGAAAAATCGGACCATAAAGGGTATAACCACGCGCTTTACTGGTCTATTGAGCGAGCCCTTCCATGCAGCGAGTCGAGAAAATGCAGCCAACTCCTTTTTGGCAGGAGAAGACCCTGCAGCAGATGACCATGACGGAGTGGGAGTCACTGTGCGACGGCTGCGGCAAATGCTGCCTGAACAAGCTGATCGACGAGGACACCGAGGAGCTGGTGTTCACCAATGTGGCCTGCAACCTGCTCAATACCAAGACCTGCCAGTGTTCCGACTACGGCAACCGTTTCAAGAAAGAGCCGGACTGCCTGCAGATCACCTTCGACAAGATTGCCGAGTTCGACTGGCTGCCGTCGAGCTGCGCTTACCGCCTGCTGGCAGAGGGGCAGAGCCTGCCTGAGTGGCACCCGCTCATCACCGGCAGCCGCAGCGCCATGCATCAGGCCGGTCAGTCGGTGCGCGGCAAGGTGGTGCACGAGGCCCATGCCGGCGACTGGATCGATCACATCATCACCTGGGCCAGTTAAGCCGCAGCCGACAACAGAGTATCCAGATGCCGCAGGGGCAGGGGAGTCGGACTCCTCTGCCCCTGTTGCTATGGGTATATAGAACGATCAGTTTTAAGGCCTGATGGCAGTGGAAACACGATGTTGCACTCAGGGGATAGAGCGCGCGCCATCCTCTCTCGGGGTCGCGTGCTGAAGCCGGAGGGTGATAAGAGCGACCGCTTGCCACCATTAAGCCCGCCAGCGCCCGCCAAATCGCTTTTATGACCAGGGGCAGGGGAGTTTACACTCCTCTGCCCCTGCTGCTTTCTGGCGCCTCACAGCGGGACACCAGGCCCCTTTCCTTCACACTGACCCCTCTCCCGAGAGTAAAGAAACCAACCCTGGCGTGCTGGGGCTACGTTGGCTTTGCGGCAGCGAGTCTGACTGCGCTTTTCTGAATGGGAGGTTGGGCAGAGGATGTATATCTAAAACCGCGGGGGAGAGCGGTGATCGCCAGCAAACAGCCATAAAAAAACCGGCGCCTTGGCGCCGGTTTTTGTTCACCGAGACTCTATTACAGAGAAGCGGTGAAGGTACGGGTGATGACGTCTTGCTGTTGCTCTTTGGTCAAAGAGTTGAAGCGAACGGCATAACCGGATACGCGGATGGTCAACTGCGGATATTTTTCCGGGTTTTCCATGGCGTCCAGCAGCATTTCACGGTTCATCACGTTGACGTTCAGGTGCTGACCACCTTCCAGGTTGGACTCGTGATGGAAGTAACCATCCATCAGGCCAGCCAGGTTGGCTTTCTGGGCTTCCATGTCTTTACCCAGGGCGTTCGGTACGATGGAGAAGGTATAGGAGATACCATCTTTGGCGTAGGCGAACGGCAGCTTGGCAACGGAAGTCAGAGAGGCGACAGCACCCTTCTGGTCACGACCGTGCATCGGGTTGGCACCCGGGCCAAACGGCGCACCGGAGCGACGACCATCCGGGGTGTTACCTGTCTTCTTGCCGTACACCACGTTGGAGGTGATGGTCAGCACGGACTGGGTAGCCACGGCGCCACGGTAGGTGTTGAGCTTCTGAATCTTCTTCATGAAGCGCTCGACCAAGTCACAGGCGATGTCATCGACGCGAGCGTCGTTGTTACCGAACTGCGGGTATTCGCCTTCGATTTCGAAGTCGATGGCAACGCCATCTTCGTCACGAATCGGCTTGACCTTGGCGTACTTGATGGCAGACAGGGAGTCAGCCGCTACGGACAGACCGGCGATGCCGCATGCCATGGTGCGATAGACGTCACGATCGTGCAGCGCCATCAGGGAGGCTTCGTAGCTGTACTTGTCGTGCATGTAGTGGATGATGTTCAGGGCGGCGACATACTGCTTGGCCAGCCAGTCCATGAAGTGATCCAAGCGATCCATCACGTCGTTGTAGTCGAGGTATTCGCTCTTGACCATTTCGGTTTTCGGGCCGACCTGGATCTTGAGCTTCTCGTCGATACCGCCGTTGATTGCATACAGCATGGTCTTGGCCAGGTTGGCACGGGCACCGAAGAACTGCATCTGTTTGCCGACGATCATCGGGGACACACAGCAAGCGATGGCATAGTCATCGTTGTTGAAGTCCGGACGCATCAGGTCATCGTTCTCGTACTGAACGGAAGAGGTCTCGATGGATACCTTGGCGCAGTACTTCTTGAAACCGACCGGCAGCTTCTCGGACCACAGAATGGTCAGGTTCGGCTCAGGGGACGGGCCCATGGTGTACAGGGTGTTCAGCATACGGAAGCTGTTCTTGGTGACCAGGGTACGGCCATCAACGCCCATACCGGCTAGGGTCTCGGTTGCCCACATGGGGTCGCCGGAGAACAGTGAATCGTATTCAGGGGTACGCAGGAAGCGAACCATACGCAGCTTCATGACCATGTGGTCCATCAGCTCCTGGGCTTCTTGCTCGGTCAGCAGGCCTTTCTTCAGGTCACGCTCGATGTACACGTCCAGGAAGCTGGAAGTACGACCGAAGGACATGGCGGCACCGTTCTGGGACTTGACCGCCGCCAGGTAGGCGAAGTAGGTCCACTGCACGGCTTCTTTGGCGGTCTTGGCCGGTACGGAGATGTCGCAGCCATATTTGGCGGCCATCACCTTCATCTGGGCCAGGGCACGGTGCTGCTCGGAGATCTCTTCGCGCAGACGGATGGTGGCTTCCAGGTTGACACCGTTTTCCAGGTCGGCCTGCAGTGACTTGAACTGGGCCAGTTTGTCGGCCATCAGGAAGTCGATACCGTACAGGGCAACACGGCGGTAGTCACCGATGATGCGGCCACGGCCGTAGGCATCCGGCAGACCGGTGATGACGCCGGATTTGCGGCAGTTCAGGATGTCCTTGGTGTAAACGTCGAACACGCCCTGGTTGTGGGTCTTGCGGTACTCGGTGAAGATCTTCTCGACCATGGGGTCAAGTTGACGGCCGTAGACTTCGCAAGAGGTCTTGACCATCTTGATACCGCCGTTGGCGATGATGGCGCGCTTGAGCGGCTTGTCGGTCTGCAGACCGACGATTTGCTCCAGGCTCTGGTCGATATAGCCGGCATCGTGAGCGGTAATGGTGGAGGGCAGGTCGGTATCAAAATCGACCGGCGCGTGAGTGCGGTTCTCGATCTTGATGCCTTCCATGACCTTGTCCCACAGCTTGGTGGTAGCTTCGGTCGCGCCAACCAGGAAGGACTCGTCACCTTCATACGGGGTGTAGTTCTTCTGGATGAAGTCACGGGTGTTGACAGAGGTCTGCCATTCACCGGCCGCGAAGCCTTCCCATGCTTTTTGGAACTGTTCGTTAAGTTCTGCCATTTTCATTACCTCTCAAGGTATTTATGTGTCTGCCGCCATCCTTAATGATGGCGACGGAAGATAAACCAGTAAGTCAGACCAACCATGACGCCACCACCAATGATATTACCTATGGTGACCGGGATCAGGTTGTGTAGAACGAAGTTGGATACGGTCAGGTCGGCGAAGGTAGCCGGGTCCTGGCCGATGGCCTGCCAGAATTCCGGGCTCGCGACGCTGTGAATAGCGATACCGACCGGGATCATAAACATGTTGGCGATGCTGTGCTCAAAACCGGAGGCCACGAACATGGCGACGGGGAGCAACATGACCATCACCTTGTCGGTGGCAGTGCGGGCACCGAAGGCCATCCACACGGCGAGACACACCATGAGGTTGCACAGGATGCCGAGGGTGAGGGCCTCGAAGAAACCGTGATGGATTTTGTGCTGGGCAACCTTGAGCGCATTTAGACCCCATTGACCATCCGCCGCCATGTACTCGGCCGAGACGATGATGAGCCCGACCACGATGAGTCCGCCGATGAAGTTGCCAAAGTAGACCAGCGCCCAGTTCTTGAGCAGTTGTGCCCAGGTGATGCGGTTGGCGGCCTTGGCCACCAGGGTCAGGGTGGTGGAGGTGAACAGCTCGGCACCGAGCAGCACGCACAGGATGAGACCGAGGGAGAAGCAGATACCACCGACCAGCTTGCTGAGGCCCCAGGCCACATTGCCGGTGCCCGTGGTGACGGTGATGTAGAAAACAAACGCAAGAGCGATGAAGACGCCTGCGGTGATGGCCAGTGGGATGGTCTTGTATGCAGGCTTGGTGGCCTTGGCATAGGTGATATCTTCTGCCAGTGCAGCGATGGCTTCGGGCTTCAGACAATCAAAGGGAGATTCTGCTTTCAATTCTCATGTACCTGCATATTTTGCCTGTGGAAATCATAACAAAGGGCCAGATCGCCAAAATTGACATCGATCAAGAATTACAGATTGTGAATGTAATTTTACTACAGGTTTTTCTTCATCCGGAAGCTTGACTTTACACCAGGTTTCAGGTGAAACAGAAATGGGTCTGTTTTTAATTTCATGATTTTTAAGAATTTATATCTTTCTCATCAAAAAAAGCACCGGCAATACACCTTTACGCCTCCCGAACATGATGAACCTCAAACTGACAACCCCCTAAGAGGTATTTTTTGTTATTTATTTCATCTTTGAATAATGGCCAGCCAAAGCGTAGACCATAAAGCAGAAGGGGCCATCAGGCCCCTTCGTCACATTACCACATCAGGCCCAGGAATGGGCTCGTTTGGCCTTCTGTAATTTCTCATAGGCCGCCAGCAGTTTCTGGTGCAGCGGGAACTGGGACAGGGACAGATCGGCCGCCTCCAGCCCGTGGAAACGGGCCTCGCCACGGGCGTGGGCCCAAGCCTCGGCCAGGGTCTCTTCCCCGAACATGCGGGCGAACACCGGGCGGTACTGCTCTGGGTCACGCTCTTCATCCAGGAACAGCTCGACGCAGGCGCGCAGGGCACGGTAGTAGTTCGCGCGATCGGCCGGGAACACCGACTGGTTGAACTCCATGGTCCAGTCGATGAGATCCAGTGCGCTCTCCAGGTCACCTGCGGCCAGGGCCAGCATGGCCTTGAGCTCACCGATCCGCAGGGTATGCAGGGCGGAGCCCTTGGCGGCGGCGATGCCGAGCAGCTCACGGACGCGGGTGCGCTCGTCGTGCCCCTCTTCGTCCAGCTGATCGAACAGCGCCATGTACTGTTCTGCGTTCCACTCCAGGGACGGCAGCGCCAGGATCACTTCCCGCAGGTGGGCACCCATGGTGTTGTTGGCCAGCAGCAGATCCTCGACCGGATAGATGTCGGACATGCCCGGCACCAGGATGCGGCAGGCGTAGACGCCGAGGTGCTCGTAGTCGGCGATGTAGACCGGTTGCTCCAGCTCGTGGAAGATGCCGATCAGGTGATCGAACTCCTGCTGGGAGGTGCCACGGAAGTCCCAGTCGGCAAATTCGAAGTCGGACTCCTGCTTGAACAGATCCCAGCTGATGAGACCGGAGGAGTCAATGAAGTGAGTTTCTAGGTTGTGGTGATCCGCCACCTGCTCGTTGTCGAATGACGGCGGCACGAATACGTCCAGATCCTTCAGGCCACGGCCCTGCAGCAGCTCGGTGACGGTCCGCTCGAACGCCACTTCGAAGCGCGGGTGGGCGCCGAAGGAGGCAAAGCAGGTGCCATTACTCGGGTTGAGCAGCACCACGCAGATGACCGGATAACGTCCGCCGAGCGAGGCATCGAAGCTGTAGATGGGGAAGCCTTCGGCCTCCAGCGCCTCGATGGAGGCCTTGATGCCGGGATAGCGGGCGATCACCTCGCTCGGGATCTCGGGCAGGCTCAGGGCCTCGGCGATGATCTTGTTCTTCACGTGGCGCTCGAACACCTCGGACAAGCCCTGGGTGCGGGCCTCGGTCTTGGTGTTGCCGGCGCTCATGCCGTTGGAGACATAGAGGTTGCCGATGATGTTCATCGGGATGTAGACGGTCTGATGATCGGACTGGCGCTCGAACGGCAGGGCGACGATGCCACGCTCCTCGTTGCCGGACTGCAGGTCCACCAGCATGTCGGCGGTCACTTCGCCGTCCGGGTTGTAGAACTTGCGGGTGAAGCCGTCGAGCAGACCGGCAGGCAGTTGGTCACCCTGGATGGGGAACCACTTCTCGTTCGGGTAGTGGACGAAGTCACCGTTCGCCACCTGCTCACCCAGATAGAAGTCGGCAAAGAAGTAGTTGGTGGAGAGACGCTCGAAATACTCCCCCAGGGCCGAAGCCAGGGCAGCCTTCTTGCTGGCTCCCTTGCCGTTGGTGAAGCAGAGGGCGCACTCTTTGTCCCGGATGTGCACGGACCAGACGTTGGGCACGGGGTTGAGCCAGGAGGCCTCTTCGATATCAAACCCCAGGGCCTGCAACTTGGTCTGGAACCGCTCGATGGAGTCTTCCAGCGCCGCGTCCTTGCCGGGAATAAAAGTGTGGTCGGTCATCACAATATCCTGATTTTTATTGGCTCATGTTTGGTCGCAGATAATAGCATGAGTGGCGGGAAAAGCGGCCAGGACAATCCCATTCCAGGTGCGGGTCAGGGGGCTGTCGGTGGCCTGAATAGTCTGGGTTATTAGCTCTCCTGAACAACATTAAGAAAAAGTAGTTTTTTTTATGTCATGCCGTCGCCCATCATGGGGTCGACTTGTTTCTTCGTGGTGACAAGCATCACGGGCCTGCCCTCCGGGCATGGGGTATGTGGCCTCGTCTGCCGTTATTGCCTTCACCACGGATCATTTATTGGGAGTTGCTATGCCATTCATGACACCACAAATTGATGCCAGGGTGACCAGGCTGGCCCCGGGATTCCGGGCCCTGAGCATTCAGGTCGACGGGGCCAGCATCGTCGATCGCAACGTCGGCGCACAAGCGCTTGCGCGGGCCTGCCAATCCGTCGCGGCGGGCGGTGCCCCCTGGGCGCAGGCGCATCTGTCCGCCTGGGGCGAGGTGTTCAAACGCTTCGGTGCCAAGCCCCAGCGCACCCCCTGCTCGGCACAGGCGCTGCTCAAGCGGGTGCAACGCGAGGGCAGCCTGCCCTGCATCGATCCCGTCGTCGATCTCTACAACGCCATCAGCATCGAGTACGCCATCCCCGTCGGTGGGGAGGATCTCACCGCATATGAAGGGTCGCCCCGGCTGATCATCGCCGATGGCACCGAGCTGTTTGACACCATGAAGGAGGGGGCCCCTGCCCACGAGACCCCCGAACCTGGCGAGGTGGTCTGGTGTGATGACAGAGGCGTGACCTGTCGCCGCTGGAATTGGCGTCAGGGGACCAGAACCCGGCTCAGTGCTGAGTCCGGGCAGATGTGGTTCATTCTGGAGAGCTTGCCTGAAATGCCGCTGGCGGCACTGCAGGAGGCCGGTGATCGGCTGGTCGAGGGGTTAAGGCAGATGATGCCGGGCGCCCGGATAGAGAGCGTGCTGATAGGAGACCCCGGCGGGGCATGAGGAGAACATAATGGCCACCCAGGGTGGCCATTTTTTATACGTGATACCGGGTGTCGCGGGGCCGCATGACCATCTCGTTATCAGCCGATCAACTTGAGCCCCAGGATACCGCCGATGATCAGCAGCAGGCAAAGCACACGGGCCAGGGTGGCCGGCTCGTTGAACAGCCAGATCCCCATCAGCACGGTACCGACCGCGCCTATGCCGGTCCAGACCGCGTAGGCGGTGCCAAGGGGGAGGTGCTTGACCGCCATGGCGAGCAACAGCACGCTCACCCCCATGGCAGAGAGAGTCAGCAGGGTGGGGAGGGGACGGCTGAAACCGTCGGTGTACTTGAGGCCGATGGCCCAGGCGACCTCGAACAGGCCGGCCAACAGCAGGAGTAACCAGGGCATATGAGTATTCCAGGCGGGGCAGGGTCGTCCCTGCGAGTCAAGAAGGCCTTGGGGTCGTCCCCAGGGGGCAGTGGTTGCCAGTCGGGCATCATGATGCCTGACCGATGGGGATTTCGCCAAGCGCGGTGGCCCGAACCCCAGGGTTATTGCGGCAAATGACACAGAATATTGCGCAATTCGACTTGCGCCCGTCGCCACAATACGTAATGTGGACAGACGCACTAATTACACATCATGCTTGTGGCCAATTTGTGAACGGACCCACGTCCGGCAAGGGATCACGGCGTATGAGACTTCATTTTTACAGCAGCTATCCAGGGTAGGACATTATGAAAAAAGTTGGTTTGGTCGGTTGGCGTGGCATGGTAGGTTCGGTACTGATGAGCCGGATGCAGGAAGAGAAGGATTTTGCCCGCATTCAACCCACCTTCTTCACCACCTCCCAGGCCGGTGAGGCCGCCCCCAATTTCGGCGTCGATGCCGGCACCTTGCAGGACGCCTTCGATCTCGAGGCGCTGGCCGCGCAGGAGATCATCATCACGGCTCAGGGTGGCGACTACACCAAGGATGTCTATCCCCGTCTGCTAGCCGCCGGCTGGCAGGGTTACTGGATTGATGCCGCCTCCTCCCTGCGTATGGAGAAGGACGCCGTCATTATCCTGGATCCGGTCAACGGCGACGTGATCGACGAGGCGCTGGACAAGGGGATCAAGACCTTTGTCGGCGGCAACTGCACCGTTAGTCTGATGCTGCTGGCCCTGGGTGGCCTGTTCAAGGCCGATCTGGTGGAGTGGGTGAGCGTGGCCACTTATCAGGCCGCATCGGGCGGTGGCGCGCGCCACATGCGCGAGCTGGTCACCCAGATGGGGCTGCTGCGCGACGAAGTGGCGGTAGAGCTGGCAGATCCTGCCTCCGCCATCCTCGACATCGAGCGCAAGATCACCGAGAAGACCCGCTCCGGCACCCTGCCGGTGGACAACTTCGGTGTGCCGCTGGCCGGTGGCCTCATCCCCTGGATCGACACCAAGCTCGACAACGGCCAGAGCCGTGAAGAGTGGAAGGGCCAGGCCGAGACCAACAAGATCCTCGGTATCGAGAACGCCGCCATTCCGGTGGATGGTCTGTGTGTGCGCATCGGTGCCCTGCGCTGCCACAGCCAGGCCTTCACCATCAAGCTGAAGAAAGATGTGCCGCTCCCCGAAATCGAGGCCCTGCTGGCCGCCCACAACGACTGGGTCAAGGTGATCCCCAACGATCGCGACATCACGGCCCGCGAGCTGACCCCGGCCGCCGTTACCGGCACCCTCAGCATTCCGGTAGGCCGTCTGCGCAAGCTCAACATGGGCCCGGAATACCTGGCGGCCTTCACCGTGGGTGACCAACTGCTGTGGGGCGCCGCCGAGCCGCTGCGCCGCATGCTCAACATCCTGCTGGCGCGCTGACAGGGATAGCTCGCAAGGGCACACAATAAGGAAGGCCTGGCCTTTCTTATTGTGTCGACATATCGAGCGACATAAAAAACGGCATCCTTGCGGGATGCCGTTTTTCAATTTATCCAGTTTGACTCTTACATGTTCTGTGCTTCGTTTGGCACGATGACAGAGGCGTGATTTCCTTTCGGCCCCTGCTGCAGTTCGAAGTTGACTGCCTGACCCGCTTTGAGGGTCTTGTAACCTTCCATTTGAATCGTGGAGTAGTGAGCGAAGATATCTTCACCACCGCCTTCCGGACAGATAAACCCAAATCCTTTTGCGTTGTTGAACCACTTGACTGTTCCGGTTGCCATACATCTACATCCTTTTATTGATTACCCTGAAGTCGTTGAGTAACCTGCGCCAGCCTTATATAACTAGAGCATCACCCCGTAGCAGACGGGCGCCGATTAGCAAGTAACCAATCTAGTCCAACTTTTAAGCGAGTCAAGAAGTTGTTAACAACCGATGTGATCTGGTTAACAAGTCTATTGACAATCTTGAGCGAGACGGTAGTAATCTAGAGGTACCAAAGCGCAACTATGAGCAAGCAGAAAGAACTCTTTGCTAATGAAGAGATTGCAGAAGCAGAGAAAACGAAGCTGCAACCGCCACCCATGTACAAGGTCGTCTTGAACAACGATGACTACACACCGATGGAGTTCGTGGTGGAGGTGCTGCAAAGGTTCTTTGGTATGGATCTGGAGAAGGCCACTCAGGTCATGCTGAGCGTGCATTATAGTGGTAAGGGAGTCTGCGGCACATTTACCGCCGAGATTGCCGAGACCAAAGTGGTCCAGGTCAACACCTATTCACGTAACAACGAACATCCACTGCTATGTACCATGGAAAAGGCTTGAATCTGATGACTTGATGGCGATAACGACACCGCATTGTTGCTGTACTGAGGGGAGGTGCCTATGTTGAACAAAGATCTAGAAAAGACGCTGAACGAGGCTTTCAAGCTGGCCCGTGACGAGCGCCACGAATTCATGACCGTCGAGCACCTGTTATTAGCCCTGCTGGATAACAGTTCAGCCCATGAGGCGCTGAATTCGTGTGGTGCGGATGTGGAGCAGATGCGCAAGGAAATACGCGCCTTCATCAATCAAACGACCCCGCTCATCCCCCGTGATGACGAAGACAGAGAAACCCAACCGACCCTTGGCTTCCAGCGCGTGCTGCAACGTGCCGTGTTCCATGTCCAGTCGTCGGGCAATACCGAGGTGAGCGGTGCCAATGTGCTGGTCGCCATCTTCAGCGAGCAGGAGTCCCAGGCCGCTTACTTCCTGAAAAAAGCCGAGATCAGCCGGCTGGATGTGGTGAATTTCCTCTCCCACGGGGTGCGCAAAGACAGCAAGCCCGAGAGTAGCGGTAACAATGCCGAGTCCGATGACGAGGTCTCCTCCGCCCAGATCGAGAGCTTTGCCACCAACCTCAACCAGCTGGTACTGGAGGGGCGCATCGATCCGCTGATCGGTCGCGATCAGGAGCTGAGTCGCACCATCCAGGTGTTGTGCCGTCGCCGCAAGAACAATCCCTTGCTGGTGGGGGAGGCCGGGGTGGGCAAGACCGCCATCGCCGAGGGGCTCGCCTATCGCATCGTCAAGGGTGACGTGCCCGAGGTGATAGCAAACAGCACCATCTATTCTCTGGACATGGGTTCCCTGCTGGCAGGGACCAAGTACCGCGGTGACTTTGAGAAGCGTCTCAAGGTGCTGCTCAAGCAGATCGAGCGTCAGGAAGGGGCCATCCTCTTCATCGACGAGATCCACACCATCATTGGGGCGGGTGCAGCCTCTGGCGGTCAGCTGGATGCGGCCAACCTCATCAAGCCGCTGCTCTCCAATGGTCTGCTGCGCTGTGTGGGGTCAACCACCTATCAGGAGTATTCCCAGATCTTCGAAAAAGATCGGGCTCTGGCGCGCCGCTTCCAGAAGATCGACATCGTCGAGCCGAGCATAGATGACACCACCCGCATCCTGATGGGGCTCAAGAGCCGTTATGAGTCTCACCATGGCGTGCGCTACACCGTCAAGGCCATCCGCGCTGCGGTCGAGCTCTCCGCCAAGTACATCAATGACCGCCACCTGCCGGACAAGGCTATCGACGTGATCGACGAGGCGGGGGCGGGGCAACGTCTGCTACCGGTCAGCAAGCGTAAGAAAGTGATCAATGTGCCGGAGATCGAGGCCATAGTCGCGAAGATTGCCCGCATCCCGGAGAAATCAGTCTCCTCCTCCGACAAGGAGGTGCTGAAGAACCTGGAGCGCAACCTCAAGATGGTGGTGTTCGGCCAGGACAAGGCCATTACCGTATTGACCGACGCGATCCGGCTGTCGCGCTCCGGCCTTGGCAATGAGCGCCGCCCTGTGGGCTGCTTCCTGTTTGCCGGCCCGACCGGGGTGGGCAAGACCGAAGTCACCCAGCAGCTCGGCAAGGCGCTCGGGGTCGAGGTACTGCGCTTTGATATGTCCGAATACATGGAGCGCCATACCGTCTCCCGCCTGATCGGGGCACCTCCTGGCTATGTGGGCTTCGAGCAGGGTGGCTTGCTGACCGACTCGGTGCTCAAGCATCCCCATTCGGTGGTGCTGCTGGACGAGATCGAGAAGGCGCATCCGGATGTCTTCAACTTGTTGCTGCAAGTGATGGACAACGGCACCCTGACGGACAACAACGGACGCAAGGCCGATTTTCGCAACGTGATCCTGGTGATGACCACCAACGCGGGCGTGCAGGAGACCCAGCGCAAGTCCATTGGCTTCCAGCAGCAGGACATGAGTCACGATGCCATGGCGGTGATCAACAAGACGTTCAGTCCGGAGTTTCGCAACCGGCTCGATCACACCATCTGGTTCAACCATCTGGACATGGCGGTGATCCATCAGGTCGTCGACAAGTTCATCGTCGAACTGCAGGTACAGCTGGATGCCAAAGGGGTATCACTGGAGGTATCTGAAGAGGCGCGCCACTGGTTGGCCGAGAAGGGTTATGATCGGGCAATGGGTGCCAGACCCATGGGACGGGTCATTCAGGAGCACCTCAAGAAGCCGTTGGCCAATGAGATCCTGTTCGGCTCACTGGTCGATGGCGGAGTAGTGAGAGTGGAGCTGGTGAATAACAGCCTCAGCTTTGACTTCCAGGTCAATGTTGAAGCTGTCTCTCACTAAATGTGATTGAGGCCAGAAACGACAAAAAACCCCAACCGCGAGGCTGGGGTTTTTTGCTGAATTCCTGGCTTAGCGAGAGCGGAAAACAATACGTCCCTTGGAGAGATCGTACGGAGTCAGAGCCACCGTTACTTTGTCCCCAGTCAGGATACGGATGTAGTTTTTGCGCATCTTGCCGGAAATATGAGCGATAACCACGTGACCATTTTCCAGTTCCACACGGAACATGGTATTGGGCAAGGTTTCGAGAATGGTACCCTGCATCTCAATACTGTCTTCTTTAGCCATTGAATCCTCTTGATAAGCCACAACAAAAAACCGCTGGATCATGCCGGATTTAAGGCTATGTGTAAAGTTTACTCGGGCTTGGTGTCGATATTTTTCCATTCTCCCTGCACCAGCAGCTCGTGGGGCAGGTACTGGCGCTTGTAATTCATCTTGCGGCACGCCTCCACCAGATAGCCCAGATACAGCCAGCTACGACCCGTGCGCCTGGCCAGTTCCAACTGGCTCAGAATGGCAAAGGTGCCCAGAGAGCGGTCGGCATAATCCGGATCGAAGAAGGTATACATGGCGCTCATGGAGTGGGGCAGCAGGTCAGTGGTGGCCACCCCGATGAGGCGTCCCTCCTTGCGTATCTCCATGTAGAGCGGTGGCATCCAGTCGCAGTGCAGGAATCCCTTGTACTGGGTGCGGCTCGGCGGGTACATGCTGCCATCGTGGTGGCGCTCGCGGATGTAGCGCTCATAGAGCTGGTAATACTCGGGTTTGTCGTCGTAGCTCAGCACCAGCTCGAGATCCCGGTTCAGCTGACGAACGCGTTTCTGGCCGCGGTTAGGCACGAAACGCTCGCTGTGGATGCGCAGTGACTGGCAGGCGCTGCAGGCCGGGCAATGGGGGCGATAGATGTCGTTGCCACTGCGCCTGAATCCCGCCGTCAGCAGTCGCTCGTAACCGGCAGCATTGAGCAGCTCATGATCCATCAGTACCAGCAACTGCTCCTGCTCATGGCCGAGGTAGCTGCACGGGTGTCTGGGGGTCAGGCCTACCTTGAGGATCACTTCTTCGGTCATAGGCTGATTCTCCTCTGCTGCCAGCAACCGTCTTGCAGTGGTTGCTTGATCAGGCTCGCCAATGTGGTCAGAAACCGGCTTCTTGGCCACTCCTGGACTCCCAGGGTGGCCAGGAAGTCGTTCTGCATCTGGCAGTCGATGAGGGCACCCCCATGGCGTGCGAAGTGGCGACAGAGCGCCACCATGGCCAGTTTGGCGCCGTTATCGATGCGGCTGAACATGGATTCACCGCAGAAGAGGCGGCCAAGGGAGAGCCCATAGAGCCCCGCCTGCAACTGACCATCCTGCCAGATCTCGACGGAGTGGGCATGGCCCAGGCGGTGCAACTGCCGATAGGCGTCGATCATGGGGGCGCTTATCCAGGTGCCGCTGGCGCTGCGACGGGGGGCGGCGCAGGCCGCTATCACCTCATCGAAGGCATAATCGATGGTAATGTCGAAGGGGGTGCGGCGCAGATACTTCTGCAGGCTGCGCCCTATGTGCAGCTCATCGGGCACTATCACCCCCCTGGGATCCGGCGACCACCACAGCAGCGGCTGATGTGGCTCATTCCACGGAAAGATCCCGCTGTGATAAGCTGCCAGCAAACGGGCAGGGGAGAGATCTCCCCCGATCGCCAGCAGGCCGTTGGGTTCTTCCAGCGCATGGCTGGGGGAGGGAAACCAGCACAGCTCATCATCCAGTTCGGTGAGATAGCGAGACATAAGACAGAGGTTCACAGATGAAGGCCATTATCCTGATAGTATCCAGCTTGCTGGGCTTTGTCACGGCGCCCGCCTGGGCTGCACCCTACGAGCGCAATACGGCTCGCCCCGTCGATCAGGTGGTGTTTGGCCAGGTGGACACGGTGCGCAACATCACCCAGCGCCAGCTGCTGGAATCCGAGCATACCGGTTGGAAAACCCTGGGTGGCGCCGTGTTGGGGGGGCTGCTTGGCAATCAGTTTGGCGGCGGCCATGGGCGGGAGATCGCCACCGCCGTGGGGGCACTGGCGGGGGCTGCTGCGGTGCAGCACTACCAGTCCGGTGGCAGCGTGGTGGAGAACCAGCTGGTGGAGCTCTTGATCCGCAATGAACAGAACGGGCTCATCAACGTGATCCAGGACTACGATCCGGCCATGGTGTTTGCGAGCGGAGACAAGGTGCGCATCCTCTATTTCAGCGATGGGGTGCGAGTCGACAAGACCTATTGAGGAAACCCGTGAGCGAGCAGGGGGCAATCAGGAGGGGGAATAACCCGGCGGTCACGAGGGGCGCCGGGCGGTACTACACGGAGTGTCTCTTTCGAAACTCGTTCAGGCGTCCTGGCAGACTATTTTGTCGCGACCTGTGTTCTTTGCCTGATACAGCTGGCGATCTGCCTCACTCAGCGCCTCGTCCATGGAGAGCCGCCCGACCTTGATGACGCCAAAGCTGGCGCGCACAAAGAGCGGTACTTCTCGTGACAGCGGCTGCTGACGCAGCTGTTGCCGCAGCCCTTCCAGCCGCTTGAGCAGCACGGGAACCGGACAGTGGGGCACCATCAGGGCAAATTCCTCGCCACCGAAACGGGCTATCATGGCATCCGGGAAGAACTGGGTGAGCAGCCGGGTCAGGTGGCAGAGCAACTGATCGCCGATGGCATGGCCCCAGTGATCGTTGACCTGCTTGAAATGATCCACGTCCAGCACGCATAGTGCGAGCTGCGCCTGCTGACGCTGATGCTCTTCGAACCACTTCTGCCCCTCGTTGAACCAGTAACGCCGGTTGTAGAGCCCAGTTAGGTAGTCGCGGTTGGCCGATTCCTGGATGTTGTTGAACTGCTCGAGCGCCTCCAGATTGTGGCTGACCCGGCACTGCAGCTCCTCGGGCTCGAACGGCTGGTTGAGAAAGTCGTTCGCCCCCTGCTTGAGGTAGCGGGCAGAGAGGCCGTGCTTGTCCGACACCGAGATGCCGATGATGGCGAGCTGCTGCTTGCTGTAACGCTCACGCAGCATCCGCACCAGGCTGATGCCGTCTATCTCCGGCATGTAGTAATCCACCAGCATCAGGCGAATGGCCGGGTGCTGCTCGAGCAGGGCCAGGGCATCCCGGGCGCAGGTTGCCTCGTGCACCAGCAGCAACTGCTTGCGCAACTGGGCAGCGGTGCGATGGCGGGAGGTGCGGGAGTCATCGACCACCAGCACCTCGATAGCCTGATTGAGGTAGAGGCGGTGCACCAGGCTGACGGCGTATTGTAGGGAGTGGCGTGAATCCTTCATCACGTAATCCAGCACACCGGCCTCCAGCCAGGCTTCCCGTTTCTCCTCACTGATGTCGGCGGTGAGGATCACCACGGGCAGACCTCGCGCCAGCAGCACATTGACGGCTTCTCCACTCGGGGCATCCGGCAGGGTGAGATCCACCAGGGCGACCACGTACTCTTCGCCCTGACAGTTGCGGGCGCCTTCAAGGGTATCGAACGCATCAATCTCCAGCCCGGTTTGTTGCGAAATAGCCTGGGTCAACATGCGGCGTACCGTCAGGCTGTCTTCCACAATCAATATTTTCCGTTTCATCCGGCTCCTCAAAAGAAAAGGGCATGCCACTTGGCATGCCCTTTATATCCTTGTGCTTATTGTGCGTCCAGATATCGCTCGGCATCCAGGGCTGCCATGCAGCCGGTACCGGCTGAGGTGATCGCCTGACGGTAAACGTGGTCGGCCACGTCGCCGGCGGCAAACACGCCCGGGATGCTGGTCTGGGTCGCGAACCCTTCCAGGCCGCCACGGACCTTGAGGTAGCCGTTTTCCATCGCCAGCTGGCCTTCGAAGATCTGGGTGTTGGGCTGGTGACCGATGGCGATGAAGACCCCCATCAGCGGCAGCTCGGAGGTGGTGTCGTCCCGGGTGCTGCGCAGGCGCACGCCGGTCACGCCCATGTTGTCACCCAGCACCTCGTCCAGGGTCTGGTGAGTGTGCAGCACTATGTTGCCGCTCTCGACCTTGTCATTGAGGCGCTTGATCAGGATCTTCTCGGCGCGGAACTCGTCGCGGCGGTGGATGAGATGCACCTTCTTGGCGATGTTGGCCAGATAGAGCGCCTCTTCCACGGCGGTGTTGCCGCCGCCGACCACGGCCACTTCCTGGTTGCGATAGAAGAAGCCGTCACAGGTGGCACAGGCGGAGACGCCACGGCCCTTGAAGGCCTCTTCGGAAGGCAGGCCCAGGTACTTGGCGGAGGCGCCGGTGGCGATGATCAGCGCGTCGCAGCTGTATTCACCGTTGTCACCCTTGAGACGGAACGGGCGCTGGGTCAGCTCCACTTCATTGATGTGATCAAACAGAATGCGGGTATCGAATTTTTCCGCATGCTCTTTCATGCGCTCCATCAGGGCCGGGCCGGTCAGCCCTTCCGCGTCCCCTGGCCAGTTTTCCACCTCTGTGGTGGTGGTCAGCTGACCACCTTGCTGCATGCCGGTGATGAGCAGGGGATTGAGGTTGGCGCGGGCGGCGTAGACGGCGGCGGTATAACCCGCCGGGCCGGAGCCCAGGATCAGCAGTTTGCTATGAGTAACTTGGCTCATGATGTGATTTCCGAGACGTGATGAGTTTGCGCGATTGTAGGTAATTCGTGATCCGGGGTCAAAGGCCAGGGCACCGATTGTGGCAATCGCCAAAGAGAGGAAAGGATGGCTGGATTTGAGCCATAAAAAAACCGCCCATCGCGGGCGGATTTTCACTCATCGACGCTCCCTGGCGGGGGCGGGATCAGTTCAGCAGGGTCATGGGATCCGTGTAGACCAGGTTGTGCGCCACGGCGACCTCCTTGCAAGTGATCTTGCCCGCCATCACGTTCAGGCCGTGCAACAGGTGGGGATCACTGAGCAGTGCACCGCGATAGCCCTGTTCCGCCAGCTTGATGATGAAGGGCAGGGTGGCGTTGTTGAGGGCCACGGTGGAGGTGCGGGCCACGGCACCCGGCATGTTGGCTACGCAGTAGTGCACCACCTCGTCGACGATGAAGGTGGGATCTTCGTGGGTGGTGGCGTGAGAGGTCTCGACGCAGCCGCCCTGATCGATGGCCACATCCACGATGGCGGAGCCCGGCTTCATGCGTGCAATGTGGTCACGGCTGACAAGTTTTGGCGCAGTGGCGCCCGGTACCAGCACGCCGCCGATGACCAGATCCGCCGCCAGCAGGTGGCGCTCCAGAGTCTCGCGATTGGAGTAGACCACCTTGGCCGCCCCCTGGAACTCGCTGTCGAGACGACGCAAGGTGTCGATGTTGTTGTCGAGTATGGTCACGTCGGCACGCAGGCCGATGGCCATGCGGGCCGCGTTGGAACCGACCACACCGCCGCCGATGATCACCACCTTGGCCGGCTCCACACCGGGCACGCCGCCGAGCAGCACGCCGCTGCCGCCGCGGGACTTCTCCAGCGCCTGGGCACCGGCCTGAATAGACATGCGTCCGGCCACTTCCGACATGGGGGCCAGCAGGGGCAGGCCGCCACGGCCGTCGGTGACGGTCTCGTAGGCGATGCAGACGGCGCCGCTGTCGACCAGCTCCCGGGTCTGGGCCAGGTCTGGCGCCAGGTGCAGGTAGGTAAAGAGGGTCTGGTCCGGGCGCAGCATGGCGCGCTCGACCGCCTGGGGCTCCTTGACCTTGACGATCATCTCCGCCTTGGCGAAAACGTCTGCCGCGGAGGCCAGAATTTCGGCTCCGGCAGCCAGATAATCTGCGTCACTGAAGCCAATGCCATTTCCTGCGCCGCTTTGGACGAAAACGGTATGGTTTCGTGCTGTCAGTTCACGTACACTGGCCGGAACCATGCCTACGCGATATTCATGGTTTTTTATTTCCTTAGGTACACCGATAATCATGCTATCCCTCGTCTATCGATTGGTGGTTTATGTTGCCCAGATGTTAAGCAACATTTGCGCCTAGTATATTCAGGTATTGACAGGATTTGTGACCATTATTATAAAATGACTGGTGATTCTTACCAAAAAATAGCCAAAGGATGGAATTAAATGATGGAAGCTAAGAGTCGGCTAAAGGATTTGGACAGGATTGACCGCAACATTCTGAATGAACTGCAAAAGGATGGCAGGATTTCGAACGTTGAGTTGTCCAAACGAGTTGGCCTGAGTCCCACACCGTGTCTGGAACGGGTTCGTCGCCTCGAGCGTCAAGGCTATATCGAAGGATATGCCGCTATTCTGAACCCTCATTATCTGGATGCGTCTCTGCTGGTGTTCGTGGAAATTACCCTCAATCGTGGCGCCCCCGACGTGTTCGAACAGTTCAAGCAAGGCTGTTCAGGTGCTCGAAGAGATCCAGGAGTGCCATCTGGTGTCAGGTGATTTCGACTATCTGCTCAAGACCCGCGTCAGCGACATGTCGGCCTACCGCCGCCTGCTGGGGGAAACCCTGCTGCGTCTGCCCGGCGTCAATGACACTCGCACCTATGTGGTGATGGAAGAGGTCAAGCAGAGCAGTCGTCTGGTGATCAGCACCCGATAAGCGGGATTGTGCTGTGACTTGCATGCACCACGACGAGTCACGATAGTCAGAAACGAGCGGCCGGTCCGCTCGTTTCTTCTTATTACTGTATTCATGGCCCCGCCCTCAGGCACTGGCTGACAATCGGTGGGCTTTTCAGGGATACTAGGCCCCCTATCCCCGCATTACATGTTTTCAGAAAGGAGCCGGAGTTTGGCCGATAAAAAGCTGTTTACTCCTTTGTCAGGTACGCAACGGATCTTCGAGGCCGTCTTGATCGCCATCACGCTGATGGCTGCCTATCTCTTGCTTGCCCTGTTGACCTACCATCCCGCCGATCCCGGTTGGTCCCAGACCTCCTGGCAGGGAGAGGTGAAGAACCTCGCGGGCAGCGCCGGTGCCTGGCTCGCCGACATCACCATGTTTACCTTCGGGGCCTTCTCCTATCTGGTGCCTCCCCTGGTGGTACTGCTCGGCTGGAGCCTGTTCTGGCGCCCGAGCCGGCTGCTGGAGGTGGACTATCTCACCCTGTCGGTGCGCATCATCGGCTTCGTCCTGACGGTGCTCGGGATGTCCGCTATCGCCAGCATGAACTTCAATGACTTGCAGAATTTCTCCGCAGGCGGCCTGGTGGGGGACGTGATCGCCTCCGCTGTGGTGCCCCTGTTTGGCGGGGTCGGGGCCAACCTGATGCTGCTCTGCTTCGTGGCCACCGGCATCACCCTGTTCACCGGCTGGTCCTGGCTCACCATAGTCGAGCGGATCGGTGCCACCTGCACCGGCAGCGTCAGCGCCATCTACCATTTCCCGACGACCCTTGGCCGCTGGCTCACCGGCGGCTGGCGCCAGCCCCGTTTTGAGGGGCCGGATCCCCTGCTGGAGGGGGGCGTGAGCGCTCTCGATCTCGACGACGAAGAGGACGAGCCCCATAGCAGCTGGACGCGCAACCCCAAGGCCAAGGGGAGCCAGAAGTCAAAATCTGACGAATGGCTGCCGGAGCTCGATGACGACACCTTCCAGTTCGATCCGCAATTCGATGATGAAGAGGACGAGCCGGCGCCCGTGGCCAGACCCAAGCGCGCCGCCGTTGCCAATGCCCGCCGTCAGCCGGCCCTGGCCGATGACGGGGATGACGAGCTCGATCTGCCCTGGGCGGAAGGGGAGGAGGCTGCCGTGCCTGCGGTGGCCGCACCGGTCAAGCCCAAGCGCCGTCCCCAGCCTGCCATGGCGCCGCTGCCGAGCATAGAGCTGCTCGACCGCCCGCCCGCCAAGACCCAGATGATGAGCAAGGACGAGCTGGATCGCATGGGCCGGCTGGTGGAGGCGAAACTCGCCGACTACAACGTGCAGGCCAAGGTGGTCGGCGTCTATCCGGGCCCCGTCATCACCCGCTTCGAGCTGGATCTGGCGCCGGGCATGAAGGCGAGCAAGATCACCAATCTCTCCCGGGATCTCGCCCGTTCGCTGTCCGCCAGCAGCGTGCGGGTGGTGGAGGTGATCCCGGGCAAGACCTTTGTTGGCATCGAGCTGCCCAACCGGGTGCGTCAGACCGTCTACCTGCGTGAGACCCTGGACTGCGAGGCCTTCTCTGGCAGTCACAATCCGCTGACCATGGGGCTGGGGCAGGACATCGCGGGGGAACCCGTGGTGGTGAACCTGGCCAAGATGCCCCACCTGCTGGTGGCCGGTACCACGGGCTCGGGCAAGTCGGTGGGGGTCAACACCATGATCATCTCCATGCTCTACAAGTCGACGCCGGACGATCTGCGCTTCATCATGATCGACCCCAAGATGCTGGAGCTCTCGGTCTACGAAGGGATCCCCCATCTGCTGACCGAGGTGGTCACCGACATGAAGGATGCCGCCAACGCCCTGCGCTGGTGCGTCGGCGAGATGGAGCGTCGCTACAAGCTGATGTCCGCGGTCGGGGTGCGCAACCTCAAGGGTTACAACGACAAGGTGCTGGCCGCGGCTGCCGAGGGCGAGCCCCTGCGGGATCCCTTGTGGCGTCCGGGTGACTCCATGGATCAGATGCCGCCTGAGCTGGAAAAACTGCCCCACATAGTGGTGGTGGTGGACGAATTCGCCGACATGATGATGATCGTCGGCAAGAAGGTGGAAGAGCTGATCGCCCGTATCGCCCAGAAGGCGCGGGCAGCCGGTATTCACCTCATTCTCGCGACCCAGCGCCCCTCTGTGGATGTCATCACCGGCCTCATCAAGGCCAACATCCCGACCCGGATCTCTTTCCAGGTGTCGAGCAAGATAGATTCCCGCACCATCCTGGATCAGGGCGGCGCCGAATCCCTGCTCGGCATGGGGGACATGCTCTACATGCCCGCCGGCACCTCCAACCCGACCCGGGTCCACGGCGCCTTCGTCGATGACCACGAGGTGCACAAGGTGGTGGCGGACTGGAAACTGCGCGGCGAGCCGAACTACATCGAGGAGATCCTCTCCGGTGAGTCGGATGGCGAGGGCGGTGGCGGCGAGTACGGCGGCGGTGGTGACGAGGAGCTCGATCCCCTGTTCGACGAGGCGGTCGCCTTCGTGGTGGAATCCCGCCGTGGCTCGACCTCCAGCGTGCAGCGCAAGTTCAAGATTGGTTACAACCGGGCGGCCCGTCTCATCGAGCAGATGGAAAACCAGGGCATCGTCAGCTCTCCGGGGGGCAACGGCCAGCGCGACGTGCTGGCACCGCCCCCGGTGCGTGATTAAGCCTTCATATCATCCTGGCCATGTCTGCGGACATGGCCTTTTATCTGACCCTCTTCAACGGGAATCGCGATGAAAAAAGCATTATTGATGGGTTCTGTACTGTTGCTCGCCAGCAGCCAGGTGTGGGCCGATGCGGCCAGCGATCTCAAGCAGAAGCTGACGGGCGTCAGCCTGTTTTCGGCCAAGTTTGCCCAGACCGTCTATGACAGCAAGGGCAAGGAGCTGCAGAAGGCGAGCGGCACCCTGCTGGTGCAGCGCCCCAACCGCTTCAACTGGCACACCACGACCCCGGACGAGAGCCTGATCGTGGCGGACGGCAAGGATGTGTGGGTCTATGACCCCTTCGTCGAGCAGGTCACCGCCCTCAAGATGAAGGATGCGGTACTCAACACCCCCTTCGTGCTCATCGCCGGCAACGATGTCGGGCTCTGGAAGAACTACGACGTGACCCAGGAGGGGGACGTCTACACCGTCACCAGCCGCAACAAGGACGAGCTGATCGCCTCCTTCCGCATCACCTTCGACCGTCAGAACAACATCAGCCGGTTCGACGTGAAAGAGGCGCAGGGGCAGTGGAGCGAATTCACCTTGAGCAGCTTCAACCGCAAGCCGGTGCTCAAGGGCAACGAGTTCGTGTTCAAGACGCCTGCGGGGGTCGCGCTGGACGATCAGCGCTGATGAGCAGGCGGTCGCTGGATTTTTCGCCAGTGCGTCTGTCAACGGCGGCGGGCGTGACGCAGGGGGTCAATACAGATGAGTAACCTCTTATTGGATTTCTCGTCGGACCGTTTTTCCATGGCGGTATGCGTGATACTGAACGGTCAATACAGATGAGCAACTTGTCGCTGGATTTCTCGTCGGACTTTCGTCCGCTGGCGGCCAGGATGCGGCCGCAAATCCTGGATCAGTACATAGGCCAGCAGCACATCCTGGGGGCTGACAAGCCCCTGCGCAAGGCGATCCTGGCGGGACACTGCCACTCCATGATCCTGTGGGGACCGCCCGGCACCGGCAAGACCACCCTGGCCGAGCTGATGGCCCACTACTGCCAGGCCGAGGTGGAGCGGCTCTCCGCGGTCACCTCCGGCATCAAGGAGATCCGCGCCGCCATCGACAAGGCGAAGGAGAACAGCTGGCGCGGGGTGCGCACCATCCTCTTCGTGGACGAGGTGCACCGCTTCAACAAGAGCCAGCAGGATGTGTTCCTGCCCCACATCGAAGACGGCACCATCACCTTCATCGGCGCCACCACCGAAAATCCCTCGTTCGAACTCAACAACGCACTGCTCTCCCGGGCCCGGGTCTACCTGCTCAAACGGCTGGAGGAGGAGGACATCCTCGCCATGATCGATCAGGCGATGACAGACCCCCGTGGCCTCAACGATCCGAGCCTCACCTTTGCCCCCGGCGTCAAAGCGGCGCTGGCCAAAGCCGTGGATGGGGACGGGCGCAAGTCCCTCAACTACCTGGAGCTCCTGGCCGACATGGCCGAGAGTAATGGGGCAGGGGAGAGGGTGATCGACAGCGCCCTGCTCGCCGCCGTGGTGGGGGAGCACGTGGCGCGCTTCGACAAGGGCGGGGATCACTTCTACGACCTCATCTCGGCGGTGCACAAGTCCATTCGCGGCTCGGCGCCGGATGCGGCGCTCTACTGGTATGCCCGCATGGTGAGTGCCGGTTGCGATCCCCTCTACATCGCCCGCCGCTTGCTGGCCATTGCCTCGGAAGACGTGGGCAACGCCGATCCCCGTGCCATGCAGGTGGCGCTGTCGGCCTGGGACTGCTTCCATCGCATAGGTCCGGCGGAAGGGGAGCGGGCCATCGCCCAGGCCATCGTCTACCTCGCCTGCGCCCCCAAGAGCAATGCGGTCTACACCGCCTGGAAGGCGGCGCTCAATGACGCCAAAAACCTGCCGGACTTCGAGGTGCCGCCGCACCTGCGCAACGCCCCCACCAAGCTGATGAGCGAGCTCGGCTATGGCGCCGAGTACCGCTACGCCCACGACGAGCCCGGCGCCTATGCCGCCGGCGAGGAGTACTTCCCCCCCGAGCTGGCCGGCAAGCACTACTACCAGCCTACCGATCGGGGCCTCGAGAAGCAGATCGCCCAGAAGCTCGACTACCTGCGCGAGCTGGACCGGCAGAGCCCGCGTCAAAGAGACAAGTAAAGGCACGTTGTCCGGGCAGCATGGCGATCCCTCGGATCGGCGAAGATAAGGCTGCCGATGCCGCCAAACTTGGCAAAAACGACAGCAATACGCCCTGTTCGGGCGGGGGGGCGGTCTGCTACACTGCCCCTCTGACCCCGCTTGTCTTGGCCTTGCACCATCTTCTTGATTTAGAAGGCCCGATTCCGAAGACATAGGGGTGCGCCAACCGATGTTAACTTCCGGATCTGTTTTCTCGCCAGGGCGGATGACCCAGGCCCAGATCCCATTAAAAAAAGTAGGTAAACCATGCTGGATCCCAAATATCTGCGCAGCGATATCGAAGAAGCTGCCGCTCGTCTGGCGACACGTGGCTACGCGCTGGACGTAGCGGCTGTCAATGCTCTGGAAGAGAAACGCAAGGATCTGCAGTCCCGTACCCAGGAGCTGCAGGCCGAGCGCAACGCCCGCTCCAAGTCCATCGGTGAGGCTGCCCGTCGCGGCGAAGATGTGGCTCCGCTCAAGGCCGAAGTGACCAAGATCAACGACGAGCTGGAGACCAGCAAGGTCGAGCTCGAGGTCCTGCTGGCCGACATCAAGGCCATCTCAGACGCCATCCCCAACCTGCCGAGCGACACTACCCCGGTGGGCCGCGACGAGAACGACAACGTGGAAGTACGCCGCTGGGGCACCCCGCGCGAGTTCAGCTTCCCGGTGCGCGATCACATCGATCTGGGTGAAGCGGCCAAGGGCGTGGACTTCAAGAACGGCGTCAAGCTCTCCGGTGCCCGCTTCGTGGTGATGAAGGGTCAGATTGCCCGCCTGCACCGCGCCCTGGCGCAGTTCATGCTGGATCTGCACACCCTGCAGCACGGCTACACCGAATGCTACGTGCCCTATCTGGTCAACCCGGACAGTCTGTACGGCACCGGCCAACTGCCGAAATTCTCCCAGGACCTGTTCAACACAGGTATCGAGGGCGAAGGGGAAGACGAAGGCAAGGTGCGCAAGTTCTCCCTCATTCCTACCTCCGAAGTGCCGCTCACCAACATGGCCCGCGACGAGATCTTCGACGAGCAGGAACTGCCCATCAAGATGACCGCCCACAGCCCCTGCTTCCGCTCCGAAGCCGGCTCTTATGGTCGTGACACCCGCGGCCTCATCCGCATGCACCAGTTCGACAAGGTCGAGATGGTCCAGCTGGTGCACCCGGAGAAGTCCTGGGATGCGCTGGAAGAGATGGTGGGTCACGCCGAGAAGGTGCTGCAACTGCTGGAGCTGCCGTATCGCGTGATGGCGCTCTGTACCGGTGACATGGGCTTCTGCGCCGCCAAGACCTACGATCTGGAAGTGTGGCTGCCGGCCCAGAACACCTACCGCGAGATCTCGTCCGTCTCCAACTGCACCGACTTCCAGGCGCGCCGCATGCAGGCCCGCGTGCGTGTCGACGGCAAGCCGCAACTGCTGCACACCCTGAACGGCTCCGGCCTTGCGGTAGGGCGCACCCTGGTGGCGGTGATCGAGAACTACCAGCAGGAAGACGGCCGCATCGCCATCCCGGCGGCGCTGCAATCCTACATGGGCGGCCTGACCCACATCGGCTAAGTCCCCCTTGCTCAGCACAACGCCATGGCCATGCCATGGCGTTGTGCATTTGGGCGTCAGTCGCCCCCTCGGCAGGGGACGAGAGAGGTCTCCTTCGGCGCTCAACTGAACCTTTAACACATTTTTATCAAGCATTGCGCAATCGTTTTTGTTAGACTGCGCCGCAATTTCGCAGGACATCTTTTTCTATGGTCTGGATTGATTACGCCATCATCGGCATCGTCGGTTTTTCTGCCCTCATCAGCCTGGTGCGCGGCTTCCTGAAGGAAGCCATGTCCCTCGTCACCTGGTTCGTCGCCTTTTTTATTGCCAGCCATTTCTATCCGGATCTCGCCGTCTACTTCACCTCCTTCTCCGACGCCATGGTGCGCAACGGCCTCGCCATCGCCGCCCTGTTCGTGGCGACCCTGATCCTGGGGAGCGTGGTCAACTACGTGGTGGGCTTGCTGGTGGAAAAGACGGGACTCTCCGGCACGGATCGGGTGCTGGGGGTCTGTTTTGGCGCCATTCGCGGGGTACTGATCGTCAGTGCCCTGCTGTTTTTCATGGATACCTTCACCAGCCTCTCCCAGAGCGACTGGTGGGTGGCGTCCAAACTGGTTCCCGAGTTCAAGCCGGTGATCCAGTGGTTTTTCGGGTTCATGCTGAACTCGTCCAGTTTTCTTCAACAGGTACAGTGACTTCGAGGTAGCAAAGACATGTGCGGTATTGTCGGTATAGTTGGCACCACCCCCGTCAATCAGGCCCTCTACGACGCCTTGACGGTGTTGCAGCACAGGGGACAGGATGCCGCCGGGATCGTGACCATTGATAGTGGAAACTTCCGGCAACGCAAGGCCAACGGCCTGGTGAAGGATGTGTTTGAAGTGCGCCACATGCAGCGACTGAAGGGGCATATCGGCATAGGACATGTCAGATATCCCACCGCAGGCAGCTCCAGTGCCGCTGAAGCCCAACCTTTTTACGTGAACTCTCCCTACGGCATGGTGCTGGCCCATAACGGCAACCTCACCAACGCCAAGGATCTCAAGGAGCAGCAGTTCAAGGTGGCTCGCCGCCACATCAATACCACCTCCGATTCGGAAGTGTTGCTGAACGTGCTGGCCCACGAGCTGGATCTGTGCGACAAGATGGCGCTGCGGCCGGAAGACATCTTCTCTGCGGTGCGCAAGGTGCACCAGCAGATCCGCGGCGCCTATGCGGTGGTCTCGCTGGTGATTGGCCACGGTCTCATCGGCTTCCGCGATCCCAACGGCATCCGCCCGCTGATCCTGGGTCGTCGCGCTGACGAGCAGGGCCAGGTGGAGTACATGCTCGCCTCCGAGAGCGTGGCGCTTGACGCCATCGGCTTCGAGACGGTGCGTGACGTCGCTCCGGGCGAAGCCATCTACATCACAGAGCAGGGCCAGCTCTTCTCCGAGCAGTGTGCGGAGAACCCGCAGATGAGCTCCTGCATCTTCGAGTACGTCTACTTCGCACGCCCCGATTCGTGCATCGACAAGGTCTCCGTCTATGCCGCCCGCCTCAACATGGGCCGCAAGCTGGGCAAGAAGATTGCACGGGAGTGGGAAGATCTCGACGTGGACGTGGTCATCCCCATCCCCGAGACCTCCTGCGACGTGGCGCTGGAAATCGCCCACACCCTGGGCCTGCCTTACCGTCAGGGCTTCGTGAAGAACCGCTACATCGGCCGTACCTTCATCATGCCGGGCCAGACCCAGCGCAAGAAGTCGGTGCGTCGCAAGCTCAACGCCATCAGCTCCGAATTCAAGGGCAAGAAGGTGTTGCTGGTGGATGACTCCATCGTCCGTGGCACCACCTCCGAGCAGATCATCCAGATGGCCCGTGAAGCAGGGGCGGCCAAGGTCTACTTCGCCTCGGCGGCACCGGAAATCCGCTTCCCCAACGTCTACGGCATCGACATGCCCACCGCCAACGAGCTGATCGCCCACGGCCGTGAAGTGGAAGAGGTGTGCAAGCTGATCGGCGCCGATGGCCTGATCTTCCAGGATCTGGAAGATCTGGAAGAGGCGGTGCGGGAGATCAACCCCGAGCTGCGCCACTTCGAGACCTCGGTGTTCAATGGCCACTACGTGACCTCGGATGTGGATCAGGGTTATCTGGACCACCTGAACGCCCTGCGCAGCGACGACAACAAGGCGGTGCGCGAGTGGCAGGAAGGGACCAGCAACCTGGAGATCTTCAACGAAGGCAGTTAAACGTTTTCTGATTGCCATCGTGATGAACAACAGGGGGGCCTCGGCCCCCCTGTTGCATTGATGCTCTTCCCGCCAGGAAGGGGAGGCCCTCAGGCCAGATCTTCCCCGTTGCTGGCGATGACCTTCTGGTACCACCAGAACGACTTCTTGCGCCTGCGCGCCAGGGTGCCTCGGCCGGCATCGTCCCTGTCCACATGGACGAAGCCGTAGCGCTTGCTCATCTCGCCGGTGGAGGCGGAAACGAGATCGATGCAGCCCCAGCTGGTGTAGCCCAAGAGCGGCACCCCGTCTTCGATGGCATCCCCCATGGCGCGGATGTGTGCGCGCAGGTAGTCGATGCGATAGTCGTCCACTATCTCGCCATCGGCGTTGATCTCGTCCATGGCCCCCAGGCCGTTCTCCACCAGGAAGAGCGGCTTCTGGTAGCGATCGTACAGGCTGTTCATGGTGATGCGAAGGCCGAGGGGGTCTATGCCCCAGCCCCACTGGCTCACCTCGATGTGGGGATTTCGCAGGGACTTGACCACGTTGGCGGCGCTGGTGTTGCCCGCGTTCATGTCGGCAGAGGCGCAGCGGGAGGCGTAGTAGCTGAAAGAGACGAAATCGACGGTGTGCTTCAGAACCTCGTCATCCTCCGGCGCCTTGACGAGCTGGATCCCCTTCTCGCGAAACACCCGGGCCGCATAGGCCGGGTAGGCGCCTCTCGCCTGCACATCGATGAACAGCAGGTTCTCCTGCTCCTTTTGCAGCGCGGCCCAGACATCTTCCGGCTTGCAGGAGTAGGGGGAGAAGCTGCCCCCCGCCAGCATGCAGCCCACCTGGTTGGCCGGGTTTACCTCGTGGGCAATTTGGGTCGCCAGGGCGCTCGCGACCAGCTCGTGGTGGGCCGCCTGATATTTGACCTGCTCCTGGTGCTCCCCTTCCTCAAACACCAGCCCCGCCCCGGAGAAGGGGCTGTGCAGCAGTATGTTGATCTCGTTGAAGGTGAGCCAGTACTTCACCAGGCCGTCGAATTGCTCGAAGCAGGTGCGGGCATAGCGGGTGAAAAAGTCCACCATCTGGCGGTTGCGCCAGGAGCCGTACTCCACCACCAGGTGCATGGGCACGTCGAAGTGGCACAGGGTCACCAGGGGCTCGATGTTGTACTTTCTGCACTCCTCGAACAGCGCCCGGTAGAAGGCGATGCCCTCGAGGTTGGCTTCTTGCTCGTCGCCGTTCGGGTAGAGCCGGCTCCAGGCGATGGAGGTGCGAAACACGGTGAAGCCCATCTCTGCCATCAGGGCGATGTCTTCCTTGTAGCGGTGGTAGAAATCTATGGCCTCGTGGCTTGGGTAGAACTCGTCATCCCGCAGGGTGAAGCGCTTCTCCTGGCCAAGCTTGACCGCCATGCGGTTGGCGCCATGGGGGATCATGTCGACCGTGGTCAGCCCCTTGCCCCCCTCGCGATGGCCGCCTTCCGCCTGGTTGGCGGCAAGGGCGCCGCCCCAGAGGAAGCCTTGGGGAAATCTGGTTATCGACATCGGTTACCTCTTGTCATGTCGGATGATATGAATTCACAGGCTGGTGGCCGGCTGGCCCGGCATGGCCGCGTCGGCCCGGGCTGGCGTCTGGGGTGCCTGCTCCTGTACCGGTATGTCTTCAAAGCCCATCACCAGGGTCAGCACGAAGGAGAGCACCACGGAGAGCGCCATCACGGCGAACACCCAGGCGATGCTCATGGGGTTGGCCGGATCGAAGAACTGCACGCTGGTGAAGAGCCCCGGTGCCGCCATGGAGTGGCTGGCGAGCCCGGCCATGCCCGCGACGGCGCCGCAGATGAAACCACTGATGAGGCTGGCGATGAGGGGGCGCTTCAATCGCAGGGCGACGCCGTAGAGGGCGGGTTCGGAGATCCCCGCCATGATGGCGGAGGCGGCCGCCGCCAGCGCAGTCTGGCGCAGCTCGGGGTTTTTGGTGCGCCAGGCGACGGCCAGGGAAGAGCCGCCGAGGGAGAGGTTGGCGCCTATCTCCGAGGGCATCACCATGCCCTCCTTGCCGGTCTCGGCGATGGTCTGGATGATGGTCGGGGTGAAGACGCGGTGCATGCCGGTCATCACCAGCAGAGGCCAGAGCGCGCCCATGATGGCCACCGACAGCCAGCCCAGATAGTCGTGGACCGTGTAGACCAGGCCCGAGATGGCGGTGCCAATCCAGATGCCGATGGGGCCGATGAGCAGGATGGCGAGCGGCGCCGCGATCAGCACTATCAGCATGGGCTTCAAGAAGTTCTTGGTCACCGCCGGGGTGATCCTGTCGACCCAGCGCTCTATGTAGGAGAGGCACCAGGTCATCACCAGGGCCGGGATCACTGTGTAGGTGTATTTCACCGCGGTGACCGGGATCAGGGCGAAGGTTACCTGCTCCCCCTCGGCGGCCCTGGCCATCAGCTCGATGAAGCTGGGGTGCACCAGCACGCCGGCGATGGCGATGGCGAGCGACATATTGGTCTTGAACTTGACGGCGGCGGAGGCGGCCACCATCAGGGGCAGGAAGAAGAAGGCGCCGTCACCGGCCACCGTGAGTATGGTGAGGGTCGAGGAGCCTTTCTCCAGCACGCCGGTCATCTCCAGCACCATGGCCAGCAGCTTGAGCATGGAGCCGCCGATGATGGCCGGGATGAGCGGCGACATGGTGCCGATCAGGGCGTCGAGGATGGCGGCGCCCATGCGGCGCAGGCTGAAACCTGGCTTGGCCGCTGGCAGGTCTCCCCGTGCGCCTTCCGGCAACTGGGCAAGCACCTCGCGATAGGCGTGGGAGACCATGTTGCCGATGATCACCTGGCACTGGTTATCACTGCTGACCACCCCAAGTACCCCGGCAGTGGCCTTGAGCATTGGACTGTCCACCAGGGTGGGGTCTTGCAGCACGAAGCGCAGGCGCGTCATGCAGTGGGTCACGGCGACTATGTTGCCGGTTCCGCCGAGGGCCGTGATGACCTTGCCGGCCAGGGCCGCGTAGTTCTTTGACATCTAGTCGTATCCTTCTTACCAAATGAGGCCTGTCGATCCCCGTCATTGACGACGGGAAGAACGGGAATGAAACTGCCATATGGAACCGGTTCCACATAGCATGCGCAGTTTCATGCTCACAGACAAGACGGGCGCACCGCCATTGTGCAGAAGCGTGAATGGGATCACTGAAAGGGGGAGCCTGCGCCCATTCTCGTTAGCACAAGCGGGTCCCGTGCAGTACACTGCGGCCCGTCGAGAAGAGGGGAAGATGATGACGACTATGCTGGAGGTGGCGAAACGGGCAGGGGTGTCGAAGGCGACTGTCTCCCGGGTGCTGTCGGGCAATGGCTATACCAGTCAGGAGACCCGGAATCGGGTGTTCCAGGCCATAGAGGAGAGCGGCTATCGCCCCAACCTGCTGGCCAGGCAGTTGGCCACCAAAAACACCCAGACTCTGGGCCTGGTGGTGACCAACACCCTCTATCACGGCGTCTATTTCAGCGAGCTGCTCTCCCACGCGGCGCGGCTGACCGAAGATAGGGGCCGGCAGCTGATCCTGGCCGATGGCAAGCACAGCGCCGAGGAGGAGCGACAAGCCATCCAGTACCTGCTCGACTCCCGCTGTGACGGCGTCATCATCTACCCGCGTTTTCTCAGCGTCGAGCAGATGGACGAGCTCATCGAGCAGCACTCCCAGCCCATCATGGTGCTCAACCGGCGGCTGCGGCGCCACCCGGCGCACTGCGTCTACTCCGATCAGCAGGCCGCCGCCGCGGCCGTGGTGGACAGGCTGGTCGGGATGGGGCACAGCGACATCGCCTTCATCACAGGCTCGGCGGATTCCCCCACCGGCATTGAGCGTCTCGCCGGCTACCGCGAGGCCCTTGCCCAGCACAACATTCCCGTGCAAGAGGCGCTGATCGCCCCCGGCAAGTGGACGCCCGCTTGCGGCGCGGCCGCCGTCTCGACCCTGCTGGCGCGCGGGATGAGCTTCACTGCCCTGATCGCCAGCAACGATGACATGGCGATCGGTGCCATCAAGCAGTTGCACGAGTGCGGCGTGTCGGTGCCGGAGCAGGTCTCTGTGGTGGGGTTCGACGACATTGCCCTGGCTCCCTACGTCATTCCGTCGCTGGCCAGCGTCAAGATGCCGGTGACCGAGATGATCCAGGAGACCATCAGCCGGCTGATCACCATGGTGGAGGAGAGGGAGCCCGAGGCGCTGCCCTCTTTCAGTGGCAAGCTGGTCCGGCGCGATTCCCTCAAGCGCCTGCTGGAGTGAGGCGGCCTCTGTGCTGGGCAGGCGGGGCGGGATCCGTTAGCATGGGCCCCTTCGCGGATCCCGCCCGCCGCATCAAGCCGCATCAATATATGCCAATCAAGACCAACCAGAGAGTACAAGAGTTCAGATGGATGACCTGCTAGCACCCGTGCGCCAATTCCTGCATTGCGAGACCCCGGATGAGTGGGTGGAGATGGCGCGGGATCCCGCCCAGTTGCCGACCCTGCTCATCGATCACGCCAACTGCGAGAACAAGGCCGCCCTGACGGCCCACAGCCTGGTGCGTCGCTACTGCCTGCCCAAGGAGAAGCGCCACCTGCTGCCCAAGCTCGAATTTTACCGTGAGCTGGATGCCATCCCCGAGAAGGCCGAGATCCTCGGCAAACGCACCATGGGCGAGTCCGACAGAAGCGTGTTCGCCGAGCTCGAGCGCAACCCCCTGCTGTTCCCCATGGTGCGGCTCATTCAGGAGGAGCTGCATCACTTCGAGCAGGTGCTGGAGATCATGCAGGCCCGCGGCATCCCCTACGGGCCCGTCACCGCCTCCCGCTATGCCCGCAGCCTGCTGGCCCACGTGCGCACCTACGAGCCGGCGGCCGTGGTGGACAAGATGATCATCGGCGCCTACATAGAGGCGCGCTCCTGCGAGCGCTTTGCGAAGATTGCCCCTCACCTTGACGAGGAGCTGGGCCGCTTCTATGTCTCCCTGCTGCGATCGGAGGCGCGCCACTACCAGGACTATCTGGCACTGGCCGAGCAGTACGCCGGGGAGGATATCAGCGAGCGGATCGCCTTCTTTGGTCGTCTCGAGGCCGAGCTTATCTGCTCGCCGGACCCGCAGTTCAGGTTCCATAGCGGCCTGCCTGTCAGATCTGACAGTTGTTGAGCCCAGAGGGGCTGCCTACTATCTCGGTGTTCCTACTACGAGCGACGCAATCACTTTTTTGAGCGCAATCACCCGGCGACTGATGTGACATCAGGCCGGGTTTTTTTATGCCCGGCCCATGGGCCGGAGGGGGAGTGGCTGGGGATCAGCGGCGGTATTCGTTGTTGTAGTTCTGGATGAGGCGGCGGGTCACGTCGTGCTGGGGATCGGCGAAGACCCGCAAGGTCTTGCCGCGCTCCACCACCCGGCCCTCGTGCATCACCAGCACCTCGTCGCTGATGTGGCTGACTATGCCCAGATCGTTGGCCACCAGCACATAGCTCAGCCCCATGGTCTCCTGCATCTCCAGCAGCAGGTTGATGATCTGGGAGCGCACCGAGATGTCCAGGGTGGAGAGCGCCTCATCCGCGACCACGATTTTCGGGTTGAGGATGAGCGCCCGCGCCAGCCCCACCCGCTGCTGCTGACCGGCGGAGAGCATCTGGGGATAGAAGAGGGCGTGGTCCGCCAGCATACCCACCATGCGCAGGGTCTGGATCACCTTCTCCCGACGCTCCTCCTCGCTCAGGGCCGTGTTGAGGCGCAGCGGCGTCTCCAGGATCTGGCCGACCCGAATCTTTCGGTTGAGCGAGGTGTTGGGGTCCTGGAAGATCATCCGCAGCAGCTTGCAGCGGGTCTGATAGTCACCGTGAACCAGGGGCTGCCCCTCGATGGCGATCTCGCCGCCGCTCGGCTCTATCATGCCGGCCAGGATCCGCGCCAGCGTGCTCTTGCCCGAGCCCGCCTCTCCGACGATGGCCAGGGTCTGGCCCACCCCGAGATCAAACGACAGGGGCTTGATGGCCTCCACCGCCTGGCGCCGGAACAGGCCGGTGCGGTTCTGATAGGTCTTGCACAGGCCCCTGACCTGCAACAGGGCGGGTTCGATCACAGGCTTGGCTCCTTCATGACGACATTCACGTTCAGGCTCATTTCTTTGGATCTTCCATGTTCAGCGGGAAGTGGCAGCTGGGGCATGGATGTCCCTTGGCCTTGCTGATTGGGCATGGAATGGTGATGACTCGGGTTCATTTCTTCGGCTCTTCCATGTTCAAGGGGAAGTGGCAGCTAAATTGGTGTCCCTTTACCTTGCTCATCAGCGGGGTCTGCACGCACTGCTTCTGGGCATAGGGGCAGCGGGGGCCGAGGCGGCAGCCGATGGGCAGGTGCTGCAGGGGGGGGATCACCCCGGGCAGGGTCTCGAGCCGGGACTTGTGGCGCACCAGCTTGTCGAAATCGGGAATGGACTTGAGCAGGGCGTCCGTATAGGGGTGACGGGGGGATTCGAGGATCTGATCCCGGGTGCCCACCTCCACCATCTGGCCGCAGTACATGATATTGATGGTGTCGGTCAGGTTCGCGATGGCGGCGATGTCGTTGCTGATGATGAGGATGGTGGTATTGCCCAGCTTGTTCATCTTGTCCAGCAGCCGCAGGATCTGGGAGTGGGTGGTGGACTCCATGGCGCTGGTGGGTTCATCCGCCACCAGCAGCCGCGGCTGATTGGCGATGGCCATGGCGATCATCACCTTCTGGCACATGCCGTCCGACAGCTCGTGGGGATAGGCCCGCATCACCTTGCGGTGATCCTTGACCCCGACCCGGTGCAAGAGGGCGATGGCCCGCTTCTTGCGCCACTGGAAGCGCTGCCAGAACTTGCCGGCGAAGGCGCTGGTGGGGATGGCCTCTTCCAGCTGGGTGCCTATCTCCTCGGAAGGGTCGAGACAGCTGATGGGGTCCTGGAAGATCATGGCGATCTCGCGGCCCATGATGCGGCGCCGCTCCTTGGGGGCCATGGTCAGCAGGTCCATGTCGTTGAAGCGCATCCGGTCGGCACGCACCGTCCAGTTGTCCTTCTGGATGCCGACGATCACCTTGGCCACCAGGCTCTTGCCCGAGCCCGATTCTCCTACCAGGCCGCGGATCTCCCCCTCGTTCAGGGTCAGGCTGACCCTGTCCACCGCCTTGACCTTGCCCTGGGGGGTGTCGATCTCGATGGTCAGGTTGCGTATGTCGAGCAGGGGCATCAGTGGCGTTCCTCATGGGGGTGTGGCTGGGCGTGCTGCATCTGGGCCATGCCGTTCTTGATGGTATAGAGCCGCAGTATCATCAATCGTTCCCCTCTTTAAGCGCTTCGCGAATGCCTTCACCCACCAGCGATGGGTTGACCAGCACGCCGTACAGCAATGGGCGGAGAACAAGGGTGAGCATGCCTTTCTTCGGCATAGAACATTGCATCAGTCGTTCCCTTCTTTAAGCGCTTCGCGAATGCCTTCACCCACCAGGTTGGTCACCAGCACGCTGAACAGAATGGCCATGCCCGGCAGGGTCACCGTCCAGGGGGCCAGATAGATGAGATCGCTCGAATCCGCCAGCATGGCGCCCCACTCCGGCTGGGGTGACTGGGCCCCGAGGCCGAGGAAGCCCACCGCCGAGATATCCAGGATGGCGGCAGAGAGGGTGCGGGTGGTCTGGGTCACCAGGGTTTCCACTATGTTCGGCAGTATGGCCAGACGCATGATCCGCAAGGGAGGCGAGCCGTCGAGGCGGCTCGCGATGATGTACTCCTTCTGCATCTCGGCGTGGACGGCGTTGTAGGTCGCCCGGATGAAAGGCGGTATCAACGCGAGCGTGATGGCGATCAGGGTATTGAACAGCCCCGGCCCCAGGATGGCGACCACTATGATGGCCAGCAGCAGGGAGGGGATGGAGAGCAGGGTATCGAGCAGGTGATGGAGCACGCTCGACTTCACCCCCTTGCTCATGCCGCCGAGGATGCCGATGGCGGAGCCGACGAGGAGCGCTATCACCACCACCAGCAAGGCGTTGCCGAAGGTGAGGCGGGCCCCCACCACCAGGCGGGAGAGGATGTCGCGGCCCAGATCGTCGGTGCCGAGGAAGTAGTCAATGTTCCCCGTGCTGGCCCAGGAGGGGGCCAGCAGCAGGCGGCCGCTGTGCTGATCATCGATGCCGTAGGGCACCACCAGGGGGCTCACCAGGGTGATGAGCAGCAGCAGGCCGAAGCACCAGAGCCCCCCCATGGCCAGCGGATTGCGGCGATAGGAGGCCCAGGTCTGCTCCAGGGGGGAGAGGATCTTGAGCTCCGGATAGATGTTCGATTTATCGTGCATGATGCAGGCTCCAGCCCTGGCCCCAGTTCAGGCAATAAGCGAGTTCAGTCTTGTTTTGCATAGAGTTCTTTGCGTCGTGCCGGATACATGATGGTGGTCAGCAACTCGGTGCTGACGCTGATGAAGATGACGAAGCTGGCCACCACCAGGAAGGTGCCGCGGATGGCGGCATAGTCCTGCAGCGCTATGCTGCTCACCAGCCAGCGGCCGATCCCGGGCCAGTCGAACACCACCTCGGTGATCATGGCGGAGGTGAGCACGCTGCCGAGCTGCAGGCCGAGCAGCGGCAACACCGGCGGCAGGGCATTCTTGAGGCCGTGGCGCCAGACGATCTGGCGGCGGGAGAGGCCGCGGCTGGCGGCGGCCTTGATGTAGTTCTGCTTCATCACGTCGATGAGGGAGCTGCGCACGTGGCGGATCACCTCTGTGGTGGGCACCACGGCCAGCACCAGAGACGGCAGCACCAGGTGACGCAGGGCGTCATGCAGCGCCGCCTCGCGCCAGGGCTCCTGGCTCATCAGCACGTCGACGATGGCGATCCCCGTGATGGAGGGAACGTCGTAGAGCAGGCTGATCTGACCCGAAGAGGGCAGCCAACCGAGATCCAGGGAGAAGAACATTACCATCAGCAGCGCCAGCCAGAAGACGGGCACGGCGTAGCCGATGAGGCCGGCGGCCATGATGGAGAGATCCAGACCGCGCCCCTGATAGAGGGCAGCCAGGGTCCCGAGCGGGATCCCCACCAGCAGCGAGATGGCAAAGGCCGCGAGACAGAGGGTCAGGGTCGCCGGGAAGTAGTGGCGGATCTCGTCCAGCACCGGCAAGCCGGAGACGCTGGAGAGGCCGAAATCGCCGATGGCGATGCGCCGCAGAAAGTCAGGGTAGCCGTGCCAGAAGTCCAGCACCTGGCCGATGAGGCGAAACTCCAGCAGGTAGGCTCCCATGGTCAGCACCAGCAGGGTGATCACCAGCAGGGTGATGCGGCGCAGAATATAAAAAAACATGCTTATGCCTCCGCGTGCGGGTGCGTCGATGGGAAGGGAGGCCAGATGCCACCTGTGGGATGGATGTCAGCCATGTTCACTCCCGATGGGCCTGGTTGAAGGTGGTGCCGCCAAAGGGCATGAGGGTCAGCCCCTGAATGTCGCTGCGGCTCACCTGGGTGCGCAGGGCATGAGCCAGCGGGATGAGCGGCAACTGTTCGTTGAGCAGCGACTGGGCATAGTAATAGTTGCGCAAGCGGAACGCGAGTTGCGGGGTAGTTACCGCATCGTCCAGCAGTTGATCGAAGGCGGGGCTGCACCAGCGGCTGTAGTTGTTGCCCCGCTCGACGGCGGCGCAGCTCAGCAACTGGCGGAAGAAGTTGTCCGGGTCCGCGTTGTCGGCGATCCAGCCGGAGAGCAGGCTGTCATATTGTCCCTTGGCGAGCCGGGTCTCGATGACCGGCCAGGCCTGCTGCACTATCTTGAGCTTCACCCCTATCTTGGCGAGATCGCTACGCATCAGCTGGGCGGTCTTGAGGCCGTCCGGGTTGTAAGGGCGGGCACCGGGCTGCACCAGTACCTGCATCTCGAACCCGTTCGGGTAGCCGGCATCCCTGAGCAGCTGACGGGCGAGCGTCAGGTCTGGCTTGCGCTGGGTCAGGGAGGGGTTGTAGCCCCAGGAGAGCGGCGGCAGCAGGCTGGCGGCAGGCTGGCCCGTCTCGAAATAGACCGCCTGAAGCAGGTTTTGCACGTTGATGGCGCTGGCCAGCGCCTGGCGCACCTGCACCTTGTTGAACGGGGCCTTGCGGGTGTTGAGGGCGAGGAAGGCGACGTTCATGCCCGACTGTACCGACAGGTTGAGGTGAGCGTCCCTGTCGATCACCGACAGCTGGCTGGCGGAGGGGGTACTCATCACGTCGCACTCGCCGGTCAACAGCTTGGCGAGCCGCTTGGACGACTTGGGGGTGATGTCGTAGATGAGCTGCTCAATCTTCGCCTCGCCGCCCCAGTAGCCGGGGTGGCGCAGGTAGCGCACGAACTCGTTGTGACGGTACTCCTTGAAGCTGAAGGGCCCGGTACCTATGGGCCGGCTGTCCAGCAGCTCGGGGGTGCCGGCCTTGTCCATCTGCTCGCCATATTCGGCCGAGAGCACGATGGCGTAGTCGCTGGCCAGGGTCGCGAGGAAGGAGGCATCCGGCCGGCTGAGCTCGAACACCACCTCATGGGGGCCCTTCTTGTAGACCCGCTTGATGAGGCTGCCGAGCCCCAGACTGTGGAAATAGGGGTACTCGCCACCCGAGATGCGGTGGAAGGGGTGGCCCTCGTCCAGCAGGCGATGATAGGTGAAGAGCACGTCGTCGGCGTTGAAGTGGCGCGTCGGGTTGAACCAGGGGGTGCGATGGAAGGTCACACCCTTGCGCAGAGTCAATGTATAGGAGAGGCCATCCTCGCTGCTGCGCCAGTGGGTGGCGAGGCCCCCCTCGATGCTGAGGGTATTGGCATTGACCTCGAGCAGGCGATCGTAGAGCGGGCGGGCGCTGGCATCCAGGGTCGCCTCGGCATTGGCAAGCTGCGGGTTGAAGGATCTGGGCGCCCCATCGGCACAATAGATGAGCCCGGTCCTGGAGGCATCGTCTTGTTTCTGACAGCCGGTGACCAGTACCAGGAGACCGAGCAGCAGTGGTGTGAGCATTCTCATGTTGGAACCATGTTTTCAGACAGAGTTGCCCGCCAGAGGGCGAGCGCGTTGCGGGATCCTGCCGGGCAGGGACTCCCATCGGGATGTGCGAACATCCCGTTCGTCAATTCCCTCGAGCAGCTGGCATTGGCTCCTGAAGGGGGATGGCTCGGGGTCAGTCGTTGTCCGCATTGCCATTGTTGTCATCCCCGTCGAGCAGCTGGTATTTTCGCAGCATGCCCCTGAACTGGTGGTAGCTCAGGGTCAGCAATTGGGCGGCTTTGCGCTGATTATACTGGGATTGCTGCATCGCTTGCTTGAGTAAATTAATCTCGTATTCCGCGACCGCTCCCTTGAGATCCAGTGGCAGGCTGATGGCCTGGGGGCCGCTTGTCGAGGCCGCCTCGCTGGCGACTGGGGACGGGGTGCCGGTC
>NZ_CDBZ01000204.1 GCF_000819985.1 Aeromonas media
CTACGCCGCCCGCGCGGCGTTGGCGGTGCAGCTCGGCCAGCCCGACAAGTTCCAGGCCTTCCACGACAAGCTGTACGCCCATCAAGGGTCGCTGGCCGACGAGGCCCAGGTGCAAGCCATCGCCAAGTCCGCCGGGGTGGACTGGAGCAAAGTCGAGGCCAAGATCAAGGATGGCAGCATCGATCAGAACCTTGGTACCAACCGTGCCCTGGCCGAGGCCATGAGCATCTCGGGGACCCCGGGGTTCATCATCGGCGACCAGATCCTGCGCGGTGCGCCACGGGATCTGGCGAGCCTGAAGGCCATCGTCAAGGATGTGCGGGCTGGCAAGAGCATTCAGTAACCCGCTCTTCGCCCACAAAAAAACGCCCCGGCATGCGATGCCGGGGCGTTTTGCTATTCAGGCTCCAGTCCCTCAGGCCTGATAGCCGTTGGGGTTGTTGCTTTGCCAGCGCCAGGTGTCCACCATCATCTGCTCGAGCCCGCGCTCCGCCTGCCAGCCCAGCTCGTCCCGGGCCAGGGTGGGTTCGGCCCAGCACTCGGCGATGTCGCCTGGGCGACGGGGCTTGATCTGGTAGGGAATGGGGCAGCCGCTGGCGGCTTCGAATGCCTTGACCATCTCCAGTACCGAGTAGCCCTGACCGGTGCCCAGGTTGTAGGTAAAGACCCCGGTGTCGCCCTCGATGCGTGCCAGCGCCTTGAGGTGACCGATGGCGAGATCCACCACGTGGATGTAGTCGCGCACGCCGGTGCCGTCCGGCGTCGGGTAGTCGTTGCCAAACACCCCCAGTTCCTTGAGCTTGCCGACACCGACCTGGCTGATGTAGGGCAGCAGGTTGTTGGGAATGCCGTTGGGATCTTCGCCAATGAGGCCACTCTCGTGGGCACCGACCGGGTTGAAGTAGCGCAGCAGCACTATGGCCCAGCGGGGATCGGACTTGGCAAGATCCCGCAGAATCTCTTCCACCATCAGCTTGGAGCGACCATAGGGGTTGGTGGCGCCGGTGGGGAAATCTTCCCGCAAGGGCACCGAAGCGGGATCGCCATAGACGGTCGCCGAAGAGCTGAACACCAGACGGAACACGCCGGCTTTTGCCATCTCCTCGCACAACACCAGGGTACCGGTCACGTTGTTCTGGTAGTAGGTGAGCGGGATCTGGGCGGACTCCCCCACCGCCTTGAGACCGGCGAAGTGGATCACAGACTCAATCTTGTGGGCGGCGAACAGCCGCTCCAGGCATGCCCTGTCCAGAATGTCCCCCTTAACGAAGGTGATCGCCTTGCCGGTGATCTGCTCGACCCGCCTGAGAGATTCGGGGGAGGAGTTGGAGAGGTTGTCCAGTACTACCACCTGCTGCCCGGTACCCAGCAGCTCAACCAAGGTGTGGGAGCCGATATAGCCGGCACCGCCCGTAACCAGAATTGTCATTTTTTATCCCGTGCTTTGCTGAAACTGGGTCAGAGTCTACCCGCACGACCCGCTCGGGAAAAGCTCGGGATACCAATGACGCCCCTCAGTAATCGACGCTGACATCCCCTCTGATGGTGCAGGAGCAGGCCAGCGCGACGCCGCTCTCCAGATCCTGCGCACTCAGCGTCATCACGCTCTGACGCTCGATCTCCCCTTCCGTGGTGCAGCGGCAGGCCCCGCACACACCGGCGCGGCAGGCGGCCACCATGGTTTCTCCCGCCCCCTCCAGCGCAGCCAGCAGGGTCTGGCCCGGCAGTATCTTCACCTTCTTGCCGCTCTTTTTGAGGGTCAGCCAGAAGTGGTCGCTGCCGGCCTCAACTGGCGCCGTTCTCGATGTTCCAGCAGGCAGGCCGAACGACTCCTGATGCAATTGCTCCGCCGGCAGCCCCAGCTCCGCCAGCATGGTGCAGACCGCCGCCATGTAAGGGGCCGGGCCGCACAGATAGACGTGGCGCGCGAGCAGATCTGGTGCCAATTCCCTCAGCATGGCGGGCGTGAGCCGGCCAACCCAGGGATAAGCCGCCGGCGCCTGTTCCAATACCAGCGCATGGCGCACGCCCGCATGGGCCTCGGCCAGTGTGGCCTGGTCGCTTGCGAAGATCACATCCTCCGGCGAGCGGGCGCTGTGGATGAAGCGGATATCTGCGTCCGGCCGTTTGGCCAGCTCGTCCCGCAACATGGCCCACATAGGGGTGATGCCGGAGCCGGCGCTGAGCAGCAGCGGCCGCTCGCAGGGGAGCACCGCCAGATTGAAGTCGCCGAAGGGGCCGTCAACCCGGATCTCGTCCCCCAGTTGCAAGGTTTGGTGCAGATGATGGGAGACCAGCCCCACGTCCTTGATGGTGACTTGCCAGAAAGGATCCTGTGGGCTGGAAGAGAGGGTATAGGCGCGGCACTGGGGCTTGCCGTCAATCTCGGTGTGCAGGGTCACACACTGGCCGGCCAGCACGGCAGGCAGAGCGCCCTCGGTGGCGACAAACTGCCAGCTTGTCACGTCGTGAGTGTCCGCACGACGGCCAATGCAGCGCAAGGTCAGAGAGGTGGAGATCATCGCAAGGCTCCTCTTTTTGAAAGACATCTTTGTGAAAAAAAGGCGAGCCGGGGGGCTCGCCAAAGGCTTACAACATCTTGGGCTGAACCCGGATCAGGCCTCCAGGATCTCGGCGAGATCCGCCTCTGCGGTCGTGGTTCCCTTGAGACCGAACTGCTCCTCCAGCACCTTGAGCAGGGCCGGGGTGAGGAAGGCCGGAGCGGTCGGGCCGGTGCGAATGTCCTTCACGCCGAGTGCCAGCAGGGTGAGCAGGATGACGATGGCTTTTTGCTCGAACCAGGAGAGCACCAGGGTCAGCGGCAGATCGTTGACACCGCACTCGAACGCCTCGGAAAGCGCCAATGCCAGCTGGATGGCGGAGTAGGCATCGTTGCACTGGCCCACGTCCAGCAGACGCGGGATGCCGCCGATATCGCCAAAGTCGAGCTTGTTGAACTTGTATTTGCCGCAGCCCAGGGTGAGCAGCAGGCTGTCCTGCGGGATCGCCTTGGCGAACTCGGTGTAGTAGGCGCGCTCGGCACGGTCGCCGTCACAGCCCCCCACCAGGAAGAAGTGGCTGATCTCGCCAGCCTTGACCTTGTCGATCACCGCAGGGGCCGCCTGCATCAGGGCGTTGCGAGCAAAGCCGATGGTGATGAAATGCTCGAGCTCAACGTGCTTGAAGCCTTCCAGCGCCTGGGCCTTGGCGATAACGGCAGAGAAGTCCTCTCCTTCCAGATGGGTCACCCCCGGCCAGCCGACGATGGAGCGGGTGAAGATGCGATCCGAGTAGTTGCCCACGTTCGGGTCGATGATGCAGTTGGAGGTCATCACCACGGCGCCCGGGAAGTTCGCAAACTCCTTCTGCTGGTTCTGCCACGCGGAACCGTAGTTGCCCACCAGGTGCGGATACTGCTTGAAGAAGGGATAAGCCAGGGCCGGCAGCATCTCACCGTGGGTGTAGACGTTGATGCCGGTGCCTGCGGTCTGTTCCAGGATCAGCTTGAGATCCACCATGTCGTGGCCAGAGACCAGGATGCACTTGCCCGGCACCGGGGTGACGCGCACCTGAGTCGGTTCCGGGTGGCCGAAGGCCGTGGTTTCACCGAGATCCAGCATCTCCATGATCTTGAAGTTGAGCAGGCCGATGTCCATGGCGCACTTGAACAGGGGATCCAGATCGCTCGGATCCGTGCCGAGCCAGCTCATGATGCGGTGGAATTCGGCGGCCACGGCGCTGTCTTGCTGGTCCAGTACCCGGGCGTGCTCCATGTAGGCGGCTGCCCCCTTGAGCCCGTAGAGGCAGAGCAGGCGCAGTCCCATGATGTCTTCATTGACTTCGCTCTTGCCTCGGTTGACCGCGGTCTGGGGCGCATGGGCCAGCTGTTCCAGCAGCTCGACACCCGGCTCGAAGCGGGCGGCGGCAGGCAGCTCGGCAAGCTGCACCGCCAGCGCGGCCAGACGGTCGGCCAGTTGCTGCCGATAGGCCAGCGCCTGGTTGACGTAGTCGACGATGCGCGCGGAGTCAAAGTTGACGTTGGTGAGGGTGGCGAAGAAGGCCTTGGGCACGAAAGCGTCGATCTCGTCATCGACGATGTCGTGCTCACGGGCCGCCAGCGCCCAGGCACTGAGGCCTTGCAGCGTATAAATCAGCACATCCTGCAGATCCGAGGTCTCGGCCGTCTTGCCGCACATACCTTGTGCATACGCGCAGCCATTGCCTGCGGGGGTACGAATTGTCTGTTCACATTGCACACAAAACATCATGCCTCTCCTAATTGGACATTTCAGTTGCTTGTTTTGTGGCGATTCTATTCCCCCGACTCAAAACTTAATAGGCATTCAATTTACCAATTAAGGTTTCATTGATGCAGATCAAAAACAAAAAAGCCGCCCAAACAGGGCGGCAAGCGGGTGGATAACATCAAAGACAACTCAGGTTTGCAACAACAAGGGACAACGCAACGGTCGGACCGGCGCCTGGTCAGGGGCATCCGGCCCTGCACTCTATCAGGCCAGGTAGGCGCGCAGCATCCAGACCAGTTTTTCCTGCTGCTGCACATAGTCGGAGAGGATGGAAGCGGTACCCTCGTCACCGGCGTCGGCGGCCTGGCCCAGGATACGGCGCTGAGCCACCAGCAGCTCGCGGAAACTCTCCAGCAGGGACTCGACACAGGCGCGACCGTCGTGCAGCCCCTTCTGCTCGGGGATGGCTGAGACCTTGATGTAGTCGCTGAAGCTGTGCAGGGGCACCCCATCCAGGGTGAGGATACGCTCGGCCAGGGCATCGACTTTCAACAGCAGATCGTTGTAGATCTCCTCGAATTTCAGGTGAAGTTCGAAGAACTGGTTGCCGCGGATGTTCCAGTGGAAGCCACGGACGTTCATGTAGAGGATCTGGTAGCTGGCCAGCAACTTGTTCAGCTCGGCGGCCAGGGCTTGTGATTGAACGGTATCAAGACCAATGGGGCTCTTCATCATTCACCTCCAGGTGGTAAACATTATCGGGAACGGAGTCAGCATATCCCCGCACAGACTCAAAGGACAATTGCTTCTGCCTTGTCCATTGATAGCGAATGGCTATCGTCAGCAGGAAAAACACCCGCTCTCATCGCTCAAGCCGCTCGATATAGAGGATCACCTCGCCGAGGTGAATGCCGAACTTGCTGATCGCGGCGCGATTGATCAGGCGATCTTCATCCAGCAAATACATCCAGTCATCGAAGCTCACCCGCACCACCTCCCCATCCGGCAGGGCCAGATCGAGTTGATAGCGCCAGTTCAGGGCAAAGCCTGCCGTCTTGCCTACCGCCTCCCCCACCACGTCCGAGGCGGTGCCGCGCCAGTGGCCATCCGCTCCCTTGCTCAAAAACCAGGTGCGGGTCTGCTGGCGGCCGTCATCGAAATAGAACTGCTCGAACAACTCCCCCTTGCCCTCTCGCCAGCGCCCCTGCATCTCGACCCGAAAGCGACTGGTCACTTCGCCGCTACGGTCCGTCACCAGGCCATGGGCCACCAGCTTGCCATTGAAGAAACGGGCGAGATCCCAGTTCGGACCCTGCCCTCTATAGTCATCGAGGCTGGCGCCACAACCAGTCAGCAACAGCAGTGGCCACAGCAGCAGAAGGCGCCATGTGCGATGGAAGGTCATGAGGAACTCCAGTATTAGGGTTGGCCGCGCAGGCGGCGGGTAAGGACGGGATCGCGACTGTTGTCGGCGAGCCAGATGGCCAGAAAGGCGGCTGAAAAATGCGGATCGGCAAGGGAACCGAGGGGCTTGTCCTGCCACCAGAAGTGGCCGACTCCCGCACTGTCCACATAGAAGGTGAGTCTGTCCCCAGCCCCCACGTCGGGCCAGAGGGCGGCGAGCCGGCCGAGCCAGCGCTGGCGATCTCCCTCGCTGCCGAGCCCTAGCCGCTGCCACTCGGCGGCGGTGGCACTGAGCAAATCCTCTCTCTCTATGGCTCTGGCATAGGTCAGGGTCAGGGCCTGCGGATAGCGACCAGGCTCGTAGCGACCGCTCGCGCTGTAGAGAGTGGCGTCATAGAGCTTGAACCAGAGCCAGCTCATCTCCCCCTGTCCGACCGGGCGCAGTTGTTGCCAGGGGGCAGAAGAGGCCTGTACAGCAATGGCAAAAAGCAGCGTCAGCGCCACCAGCAAGGTGCTAATTCCACCCCATGTGCCAATGGGCGGGGTCTTCCAGTTCATGCCAGTCCATCTCCTGTTCCTGCAGGGTATTGATATCCTGCATCACCACGCTCGCCAGTTGACCCTGGGCATCGCGTTGGCATGCAACCACCAGGTAGAAACGCTCTGCCAGCTCGCACTGGCCATCCCTGGTCCACTTGGAAAACAACAAGGCGTCGGTCGAAAAGGTGTTCATCTCGATTCACCCTCCAGCGTCACCGTTACCCACAGCAGTACGGGTAACCACCCCATCCAGATCACCGCCAGCAGCGCCGTGCTGATCCAGATGCCCCAGGGTAAGTGTACGGCCCCCATGGCAGCACCCGCCACATAGGAGCTCGCCCCCCCCACCATGCCAAACAGCGCCTGCTGCCAGCGGGGCAAGGGCCGAAGCCAGCGCAGACCGTGGGAGAGGGTCAGGGCAAAACCGCACCAGAGCAGCAACAGCCAGAGCGGGAAACCGGCCGGAAACTGGAACAGGCCGAGCCGCCAGAGCAGACCGTCGAGCAGACAGCCCGCGAGCGCAACGGCAAGCAGCCGAAGGTCCGATCTGGGCGTCGGGGAGAAGAGGAAATGAAGCAACAGCATCAGCAGCAGCGGGCCCGGTTGCTGCCATTTCACCGCCAGCAACCAATAGAGGTTGAACCCCAGCAGGTGTGCCCACTGCCACACGGTCAGTGACCGCTCACTGGCAGATCACCGGACCAGCCGAGCGGGCCCGGCTTGGCCGCCTCCAGCTGCACCAGGCTGATGGCCCGCTCCCAGAAGCCCCCCTCGCAATAGGCAAAATAGAAGTGCCACAGCCGGATGAAGTCCTGGCTGTAGCCAAGCCTTGGCAGCTCGGGGGCCAGCGCCAGGAAGCGTTCGCACCAGTGGGCCAGGGTGCGGGCATAGTGGTGGCCGTGATCATGCAGCCGCACCAGTTGCATGTCGGTCTCCCGGGCGAGCAGTCCTGCCATCTGGGAGACGCTCGGCAGGCAGCCGCCGGGGAAGATGTAGCGCTGGATGAAATCGACACCGCGCACATACTGGGCATGGCGCTGATCGGCGATGGTGATGGCCTGGATCAGCAGGCGGCCCCCGGGTCTGAGCAGGCGTGACAGCTGGCGGAAGTAGTCCGGCAGGAAGGCGTGCCCCACCGCCTCGATCATCTCGATGGAGACCAGCTTGTCGAAGCTCCCCTCCAGCTTGCGGTAATCCTCCAGCAGCAGGGTGATACGATCCTCCAGCCCCTCCCGCGCAATCCACGCCTTCGCATAGTCGTGCTGGGCCTGGGAGATGGTGGTGGTGGTCACCCGGCAGCCGTAGTGACGGGCGGCATAGACCGCCAGGCCGCCCCAGCCGGTGCCTATCTCCAGCAGGTGATCCTCCGGTCCCAGCTCGAGCCGCTCGCAGATGGTGCGCAGCTTGGCCTGCTGCCCCTGCTCCAGGCTGGCCTCGGCGCTCGGGTAGATGGCGCTCGAATACTGCATGTGGCTGTCGAGAAAGCCCTGATAGAGGGTATTGCCGAGATCATAGTGGGCGGCGATATTGGATCTCGACCCGGTCAGGGTGTTTCGATTGAGCCAGTGGCGCACCTTATTGAAGGGGAAGCTGAGCCAACCGAGCCGCCGCTCCAGGGTGTCGAGCAGCGTCAGGTTGCGCGCCAGCAGCCGCACCAGGGCCACCGGATCCGGGCTGGTCCAGAGTCCCTCCACCCAGGTCTCACCGGCGGCTATGCTGCCCCCCAGCAGCAGACGACGATAGAAGGCAGGATCCTGCACTATCACCTCGGCATGGAGATCGGTGCCCGCCACCCCGAAGCTGTGACGCTCGCTGCCGTCACGCAGCAGCAGTTGACCCTGTTCGAGACGTCCCAGCAGAGTGAGCAGCAGTTGCCTGGCCCCCTTGTCGATGAAAGAGGCAGAGAGGGTTGATTGAGCAAGTTCCATTAGCGGCTCTCCGGATGGATGAAGATAAAAGAGGTTCGTTTGATACAAACCCGCATCATGGGTTGCGGACAACGACTGGAAGCTGAAATACGCGAGAATGTCGGCTTCATCAGCGGCTCTCCGGGTGGCTGAAGATGGGGGTGCGTTTGATAAAAAGACGCAGGGCCTGCCAGTAGATCCCGAGCAGCACCTTGAGGGTCATCCAGGGCCAGCGGGCGAGCAGGGCCACCAGCCCCTGGCGCGACAGCGGTTCGCGACGCAGCGCCAGGGTGGCATCGAACAGCTTGGCCTCGCCTGACCTGGGATGACTCTCGATATGGATCAGCGTCTCCTCTTCGGGCGGGCGAATGCGCCAGTGGTAACGCATGGCCAGCCCCATGAAGGGGGAGACGTGAAAGTCCTTGTCGTGGGGTGCCAGGGCCGCCAGATCCAGCAGGTAGTAGTGACGCTCGTTCCAGGGAGTGTTCGACACCTCCGCCAGCAGGTAACGCGCCTCCTCCTCCCGGTAGCAGAAGTAGAAGTTGACCGGGCTGAAGTAGAACCCCAGGCAGCGCACATTGCCGAGCAGCAGCACCCGACCGTCCGGCTCGGCGTCACCGCCAAGGGCGGTCACCTTGTCCCACACCGCCAGCTTGAGGCTCCCTTCGCTGCCTTTGAGATAGTCATTGCGATGAAAGGAGAGCAACCCGGCCCTCTCCACGCCGAACCAGCGCCCCTGGCTGAGGCTCGGCAGCTCGTCCAGATCCAGCCCCAGCATGAAGAGGCCGTACGAGAAGGCGTGGTTGCGCGGCGCAAAGCGGCGGTGGCGCACCGAACCCTGCCAGATGGCGCTGATGGTGTCGCCGGCGGCCTTCATAGGTTGGCTCCGAAGCGACTGGCCACATCCAGGGCGCTGCGCACCCCGTCCTCGTGAAAGCCGTTGTACCAGTAAGCGCCGCAGAAATGGGTGTGCTGCCGGCCGCAGATCTCGGCTCGCCGCTGCTGGGCGGCGATGGAGGCCTGATTGAAGACAGGATGGTGGTAGACGAAGCGGCGCAGCACCTTGCTTTCGTCCACCCGGCCCTGGGGGTTGAGGCTGACGCAGAAGGGTTGCGGCGAGCTAATCCCCTGCAAGATGTTCATGTTGTAGCTCACCAGGGGGCGCGCCTCGTCGTCATCCCCGAGCTGATAGTTCCAGCTGGCCCAGGCTTTTGGCCGGGCCGGCAGGCAGTTCACATCGGTGTGCAACCAGACATCGTTGGCCTGATAGGCCATGGCGCCGAGAATGGCATGCTCCCGCTCGCTTGCATCGGCCAACAGGGCCAGCGCCTGATCGCTGTGACAGGCGAGGATCACCTCGTCAAAGTGCTCCTCCCCATAGCCGCTCTGGACAAGCACCCCCTCGGCCGAGCGCCGGACCGCCAGCACCGGACAGGCCAGCCGGATCCGCGACATCCAGCCCGACGTGAGGGGGCCCAGGTACTCCCGCGAGCCGCCCGGAATGACGTACCATTGAGGGCGGTTTGCCACATCGAGCAGGCCGTGGTTGGCAAAGAAACGCAGGAAGAAACCCAGCGGAAAGGCGCGCATGTCCGCCAGGGTGGAAGACCAGATGGCCGCCCCCATGGGCAGGATGTAGTGGCGGGCGAAGTAGTCGCTGAACTCCCCCAGCAGCAGAAAATCCCCCAGGGTCGGTTCGCTGCCATCCCCGCGGCGCCCGCGGTCCGCCAGCCAGGCGCGGGCCTCCCGGTTGAAACGCAGGATCTCGGCCACGAAACGGTAAAAACGCGGGCTCAGCAGGTTGCTGCGTTGGGCAAACAGGGTGTCCAGGTTGTGGCCGTTGTACTCCAGCCCCTGGGGGCTCTTGACCGAGAAGCTCATCTCGGTGGGCTGGCGCGCCACCCCGATCCGCTCCAGCAATTTCAGGAAATTCGGGTAGGTACGGTCGTTGAACACGATAAAACCGGTATCGATGGCATAGCTGCGACCGGCCAGGCTGACATCCACTGTGGCGGTATGTCCGCCGAGCACGGGGGCCGCCTCGAACAAGGTGATGTCGTGCAACTTGTGGAGCAGAAAACCGGCGCTGAGTCCCGAGATCCCGGAACCTATGATGGCGATCTTTTTCTTCATGAAGGGGATCCTTTCGAGATGAGGGTGCGACCGAGGCGCAGCCAGAGCCCCGTCGGCAGTGCGCCAAGCAGACGCAGCAACCAGATGAAGCGACGGGGGAAGTGGATCTGATGATGACCGGCGGCCAGCCCGCTCATGATGGCGCGGGACGCCTCCTCCACCGTCACCAGACAAGGCATGGGAAAATCATTTTTCGCGGTGAGCGGCGTCTGCACGAAACCCGGACGGATCAGGGTCACCCCTATGCCCCGGGTCGCGAGATCGAGGCGCAGGGTGGCGGCCAGATAGTCGAGGGCCGCCTTGGAGGCGCCATAGGCCTCGGTCCTTGGCAGCGGCAACCAGCTCACCGAGGAGCCGACGATGGCGAGCCGCGACCCGGACACCAGCCGCGGCAGGAAGGCGGCCAGGGCGTGGCCGGTGGCGATGAGGTTGGTTTCGATGACCCGGGCAAAGAGGGCACCATCAAATCCCTCGGCCAGATCCATGTATTCGCAGTTGCCGGCGTTGAGGATCAGCAGATCCAGCGCGGGCAGATCGGCGGCAATCACGGCCATGGCGGCGCTGTCCCGTCCATCGAACTGCAGGGGAATGATCCCCTCATCGGCCAAGGCCTGCAGCCGTTCACCATCGCGGCCACAACCCCACACCTGCCAGCCAGAGCGCCGGTAATCAAGCGCCAGCTGGCGACCTATGCCGGAGGTGGCCCCGGTGATCAGTACCCGCCCGCTCATGTGCCCAGCCTCCCCTTGATGGCGCGCACCACGGGGCCCAGCAGCGGCAATTGTTCGTACAGCATGGCGCCGAGATCGAAGTAATCCCGGTGCAGGCAGACCTTGCCCCAGGCATCGAATTGCAGCCGGGTGGCCCCCTCCACCCGCACCGGCCGCCCACCGGCAATCCGGGGATGGACGAAGGTCATGACCCAGCCAAGCCAAGCCTCATTGCCCTGCAACTGCTGGCTGGTGATCTCGAACCTGCACTCCTTGAGCCGCTCATAGAGAGAGGAAAAATAGCGGGTGAGCGCGGCCAGCCCCTCGATGCGGTGGGCCGGATCGATAAACACCACCTGATCGGCATAAATCTCAGGCAGACGGTGCAACTGATGCTTGTCCAGTTGCAGATAAAGCACGATGAAATGGGCCAGCGCGTCGTTCATGTCATGTCTTCTCCAGGTCACGGAACATCTCGATGGCCCTCACCCGTGCAACGGCATGATCCACCATGGGCGCCGGGTAATCCTGCCGTCCCTTGAGCCGCAGCCAGTCGTGGGGCTGGTGCACATAGGCGGCAGGCACATCGGCAAGCTCAGTTACCCAGGTACGGATAAACTCCCCTTGTGGATCAAATCGTTGTCCCTGGGTCGTGGGGTTGAACACCCGAAAGTAGGGGGCCGCATCGGCGCCCGTTCCCGCAGCCCATTGCCAGCCGCCATTGTTGGCCGCCAGATCCCCGTCGATGAGCTGGCTCATGAAGTAATCCTCCCCGAGCCGCCAGTGGATGTGCAGATCCTTGGTCAGGAAGCTCGCCACTATCATTCGCAGCCGGTTGTGCATCCAGCCGGTGGCGTTGAGGCAGCGCATGGCGGCGTCGACGATGGGGTAGCCGGTACGCCCCTCGCACCAGGCGGCAAAGGCATCCGGATCCCAGCTCCAGGGCAGGGCCACCGTCTCTGGCTTGAAAGGGCGATTCATCGAGAGGGTCGGGATCAGTACCAGCAGGTGGCGATAGAACTCGCGCCAGATGAGTTCATTGAGCCAGACGAAACCTGGCTGCGCCTTGGACTGGGGCCGGGCGCCGAGTCGCTGCTGCAAGGCCGCCACGCACTGACGGGGGCTGACGATGCCCGCCGCCAGATAGGGGGAGAGGATGGAGGTACCCGCCAGCGCCGGAAAATCCCGGGTCTCGCCATAGTCCAGCACCGCCTGCTCTAGGAAGGCGTGCAACCGCCGCAGGGCTTCGGCCTCCCCTACCGGCCAGCGGGGATCCGGGGTCAGCTCGCCGAGCATCTCATCGACAAAAACCCGCTCGGCCAGCGGTTGCCACTGCAATGGCTCGCCCCGCGGTGCCGGGGCTCTGTGGATGACGAAACCATCCTCATCCAGCGCCTTGAGCCAGGCGCGGCTGAAGGGGGTGAAGACCTTGAACATCTCTCGACCGCCGGTCAGTACCCGCCCAGGGGGCAGCACGCAACAGCCGTTGAGCCAGTGGCAGCTCACCTCCTGCTCTGCCAGCCCGGCGGTGACGCCATGGTCCCGGCGCTGCTCGTCAAGTTCGATGGCCTGGTTGGCGTAGAGCCGGGTGACGCCGAGTTCGCGGCAGAGGTCAGCCAGCGCCGCGGGCACCTCGGCAAAGGTCTCGACCCGCAGTAGATGAAGCCCTATGCCGAGGGCCGCCAGCTCGCGGCCCAGCGCATCGACCTGGGCCAACATGAAGCGCTGACGGATGGGGGCTATCTTGTGCTGCCGCCACTGGGTGGGGGAGATGATGAACAGCGCAGCGACCGGCTCCTCATCAGCGCAGCCATGACGCAAGGCCGGGTTGTCGGCCAGGCGCAAGTCATTGCGAAACCAGACCAGCCTCATGATTTCTTGCCCCCGCGCCCGCTCAAGCCGCGCGCGGCAGGCTTGTCCGCCATCACCTCGGCCAGGGTCGCCCGCCAGCCGTGAGCGGCCAGCCAGTCACCGTCATAGAGTCGCCCCAGCTCGCCAAAGAGCCGGGTACCGGCAGGCCAGTCGGCGGCCAGCGCCGGTTTGCCGAGCCCAGCCCCCAGCAGCACCAGCCAGGGAGTGGCGGCCCGCCCCTCCAGCAGGGCGACGTGGCGCGGCTCCACCGCCCCCAGCAGTTGCACCTCATAGCCCTGACCTATCAGCTCGTAGGCCGCCCAGACCAAATCCAGGGGACCTACCTGGCCCCAGCTAGCCAGGGTGACCGGCAGCCCCTTCTCCTGCTCGATGAGGTGGCGGGCGAAACGGGTGTGGAGCCAGCCCAGCCACACTTGTTGCAGCAGCTCGCCATCCGGCCGCTCGCGCCACAGGCCGAGCAGCTGCTCCACCAACGGCTGCAGCACCCGGCTGCGCACCAGCTCGAACGGGTAGCTCGCCAGCAGATCATTGAGCTCGGCCTCCGCCTTGCGCTGGTTGAAGGCGAGCAGCGCCTGACTGAACTGCTCCAAGGTCTGCTGCCAGTGATCGCTCACCGGCTGGGACTGAGGTTCGCTCAACAGCCCCTTCACCTGCCCTATGCTCACCCCCCGCTCCAGCCAGCTCAGGATCTCGCCTATCTGGCGGATATCCTGCTCGCTGTAGAGGCGATGCCCCTTGTCGGTACGGGCGGGCTGCACCAGCCCGTAGCGGCGCTGCCAGGCACGCAGGGTGACGGCATTGACCCCGGTGAGGCGGGAGACCTCGCGGATGGGGTAGATCCCCTCGTCCGGCTTGGCGGCATCATCTTGTGGTACATCTGACATGGTGACTTCCATTCAACAGGGTATGGACGCCCCGAGCCCAGAGGCTGCGTCGGGGCACAAACGAATTCAGAGCCCGTAACGCAACTTGAGCGTATCGGGATGAGGATTGAGATAGACCTGCTCGGACAAATAGGCATTGGGGTATTCCCGCAAGTAGTGGCGGATCAGGGTGAGTGGTACCAGCAGCGGGAAGACGCCGGTGCGGTACTTGTCGATGGTATCGCAGAGCTCCTGCTTCTGGGCCGGGGTCAGCACCCGCTTGAAATAACCCTGCAGGTGCATCAGCACATTGGTGTGGCTGCGACGGTTGGCACGCAGGGTCAGGGCCGCCATCAGGCCCTTGATGTAGCTGTCCGCCACCTCCTGCAGGTTGGCCTTGCCGAGGTTGCCGAGCAGCTTGCCGAGGGTGCGGTAGTGGGTAGTGGCGTGGGAGAGCACCAGATATTTGTAGCGCGAATGGAACCGGATGAGGGCGGCGGCGGTGATCCCGCGAGCACAGAGCTGCTGCCAGTCGTGATAGGCGAAGACCCGCAGCACGAAGTTCTCCCGCAGTATGGGATCGCACAGGCGGCCGTCTTCCTCCACCGGCAGCAGGGGGTTGGCCTCCATCAAGGCTTTGGCAAAGAGACCAATCCCCTCCTTGGCACTCCCCTCGTTGTTGGCACCATAGATGCGTACCCGCTCCATGCCGCAACTGGGAGACTTGGCGCAGAGGATGTAGCCGGAGAGGAAGTCGAGCTGACTCGCCTTCTGCTCGCTGAAGGCGATAAGCTTGTCGGTGACGTCGAAGCTGCCGTTGCTCGCCTCGGCGCGCACCTCTCCGTGGCGCTTGACCAGCCGGATGGCGGCACGGGGGGCACCGAGGCCGATGGCCATCTCGGGGCAGACCGGGTGATACTCGAAGTGAGCGCCAAGATCCCGCTCGCAGAAGCTGGAACGCTTGTGGCCCCCGTCGAACCGCACTTCCTGGCCCAGCAGACAGGCACTGATACCGACCTTGATCTTGTACATGATTGCACCCCTTGTATAAGCATTGACTCAGTTATAGCAGTTATACAAAAAAATGAAAGTTGTATAACTATTGCCGACCGATACGACACAAGAGCAAAAACAGGATCACCGGAAAATGAAAAAGCCCATGACCGGGGTCATGGGCAAAATGGACGTTGCGACAGACAGGGAAATCAGAAGCTGTATTTCACACCCAGGCTGCTGATGGATCCTTTCTGCAGATCCCAGTTGCGATAGGTGTAATCGGCGGTGAGGGCCAGGTTCTGGCTCACCTTGTAGGCGGCACCCGCCTTGAAGTCGTGCATGTCGTCGGTCATGTTGGCGTAACGATAGCCAGTGGAGAGCTCGACGGCACCGATGTCGTAGCGCAGGCCCACTTCACCGTACAGGCTGCCGCTCTGCTTGCGGGTGATGTTGTCCCAGCCGCTGTCGTTCACGTTGGAGGTGAGCTCACGCTCCATGCTGTAGCCCATCAGACCCGCTTCACCGTACAGGTTCAGGCCGGTGCTGAGGGGAGTGAACACCCCCATCCCCAGATTGGAGATGGCCATGCTGTCGTTGCCGCTGTTGCGAGAGGTGTATTCGCTGCCGAGTCGGCCGTAGACGTTGGAGCCGAAGCTCTTGGAGAGATCCAGGCTCAGACCACCGAAATCGCGGTTGTTGCTGTCCTTGCCACCGACGTAGTCGGACTTGGTGTGTGCCCAGGTGGCGGATCCCTTGGCATAGCTGAACGCATCTTGCGCCAGCACGGAAGTGGAAGAGAGACCGGCCAGAACCAGAACAGACAGTGCGAGCTTTTGCATTTTGTTGACTCCGATTGTTGCGTTAGGCGGAACCTAACGGGAATGGAGCCATTGTGACGGGCAAAGGGGGAGTCGCCGAGCGGCAAGCTGTTGCCAAACCATGGCAGATGTAAGCAGATGTTGCTGACGGTTACCGGAGCAACACTCCACGGGGGACGGGCCTGCCCGTCCCCGCCCCGATCCTAGCGGAATTCCACTTCGTCGATCTGCACCCGCACCAGCGGCTTGCCGGTCAGATTGGCCGGACGGGGCAGTTCGATGGCGCGCGAGGGGCGCTGCTCGCCCTTGCGCAGATAGGATTCCGGCAGGCGATTCTCCCCGACCCAGAAACGCACCGGCTGGGTCGAGAGCTGCACGCCCTCGGCGCTGAACAGGGTCAGGCTGCCGTTGACCCGCACCACGTTGCGGCTGCCGGTGTTGCTCACCACGAACTGCAGACGCAGCGGATCCTCGCCCTCCACCTGGTTCAGGGTCACCGTGATGCCGTCCCGGGTCGCCTGGGCAAGCAGGTCGGGATTGGCCAGGGCCTGCTCGGTCAGCACCGGCGCCGCCACGCTCGCCGTCACCGTCTTGCCGGCCACCGTCTCGGCGGGCTTGACCAGCAGGTATTCCCAGGTGAAGTCGTCGTTGAGCTGCACCTGACGGCCATCGGCCAGGGTGACCTGGGTCAGGGGCGCAGCCTGGGCCAGCATTGGGGAGAGGCAGAGGGCAAGCAGCAGTCTGGACAAGGGTTTCATGGGCACATGACTCGATAGGGATGCAGAGGGAGCAGTATAAAGAGTCGGGCTGCCCTTGCCTATGACCCGACTCACGTTACGGGCCGGGCCCGGGATCAGATGACCAGCAGTTGAGGATCTTCGCCCGAGACCAGATCCAGGGTCACCAGATCGAACTGGGCGCTCTGGAGCGCCTTCTGAATGTTCGGCTGCATGTCGAAGACCAGGGCCCGCATGCGCTGGGGCACCCTGATCCTGGCCAGGGTAGTGACCCTGTCCGCCAGGGTATGGAAGAAGACCTGGGCTCCATCCAGCCCCATGTCGAACAACATCTGCTCCGCCATGTCGACCATGCGCAAGTGGCGCCGGTCCAGTGACTCAATATCGGAGAAGCGCTGACTCAGGCAAGCCTCTCCCCCCGCCCCCCACAGGGCCAGCTGGCGCTTGTGGAAGCCATAGCGAAAGTCACGGTTGGTCATGCCCTGCTCGGCAAAGAGCCACAGCGTATTGGCCGGCACGCTGTCGAAACGCCGCAGATACTCCTGCATCTCCTCCACCGAGGCCGACATCAGAAGCGGGGGGCCATCGCCGTGCTCGAGCTGCTGGCAGAGGTAGCGTACCGGATCCATCACCTCGGCGAGGTGACCGAGGTGCACGCTGAAGATCATCTCGTCGGTCTTGATCACCTGATGCGCTATGCCGTAGTGCTGGCAGTAGCGCTTGGCCCGGGCCACCGCCTTGCGGCTGAGGGTCGGGTTGTCCAGGGTGATGGCCCGAAAGCGGACCCCGCTGGCCCGGCACAGGTCCATGCTGTAGCAGGACTCCAACCGGCCGGAGAAGGAGACAAGCAGTTCGCCATATCCTGCCAGGGTGCTGATGAGCCTCTGTTCCCTGGCCTGAAAGTTCTGATCGTATCCCCGATTCAGCGCGACTACATTGGCATCCATAACAACGCTCCGGATGGTGAATAGGATGTTATTTTGCGGCGTGAAAGCTGAATAGACACTTAAACGGCAGGGACAAAGCAGTACTTTATTCGCTCTGAATGCACATCAGATCCCTTTTCTTCGGGCACAACACAGGGCCCGTCCCCTTTCAGGCGGGCAACCATCCTTGCTCGACCAGCTGCCGGCGGCACGCAGCAGCATCGGTGAACACCATGCCCTGCAAGCCGAGCGCCTGGGCCGCCGCCACGTTGGCCGGGCTGTCGTCGATAAAGAGGCACTCCCCAGCCTTGAGGTCGAACGACACCAGCAGATAACGGTAGATGTCGGGCTCGGGCTTGATCATCCGCACCCGGGCCGACACCACCTTGCCGCTGAAGAAGCGCCAGAACTCCTGATGCTGTTCCAGCCAGTCGATGCTGGCATGGCCCATGTTGGAGAGGGCGTAGAGCCGGTGACCGGCACTGTGCAGCGCCTCGATAAGCGTCACCATGGCGGGGTCCGGCAGCAAGGAGGCGGGCACCGCCTGCAGGATGGCGAGGTTCTCGGCCATGGACAAGCCGGTGCGCGCCTCGGCCTGACTCGCCATGGCGTGCAGGGAGAGGGTGCCTCTGTCCACCTCCAGCCAGTCGGGGTGGTTGAACAGCCGCTCCGCCAGGGCCTTGGCGCCATCCGATCCTCGTACCGAGCGCACTATGCCGACCGGATCCCAGCTCACCACCACCCGTCCCAGATCGAAGATAATCGCCATCCTCTCGCCTCCCTCTCATTGACCAGAAATAACGGGACCGGTGTGGCACTCATTTGGCCATGGATCCCGACCACCTACCCTGCCCCGTTCAATGCACAGGGGCAAGTTTTACTTGCATCGGCGTGCCAAATCCCTTAATGGTTATGACGTTACATTCAGGACAACATCATGCACACACCATTCTTCTTTGCGTTCTCGTTTATCCGGCCCTCATGAGGGAAGGCCCTGTCGTCGCATGAACAGAACGCAAAGACGAATCGAGCCTCCCCCAGCGGAGGCTTTTTTTTGCAGCAACCACCACAGAAGATTTGGATAGGGAACCACCATGGCAACGCTCGACGAGATCAGACAAGACATCACCCAGTTGGATCAGGAGCTGCTCGCCCTGCTGGCCAAACGCAAGACCCTCAGCATCGAGGTTGCCCGCGCCAAGCAGGCCAATCCCCGTCCCATCCGCGACACCCAGCGGGAGCAGGATCTGCTGGTTGCCCTGATCCAGAAAGGGCGCGCGCTCGGGCTGGACGCCCAGTACATCACCCGCATCTACCACACCATCATCGAAGACTCCGTGCTCTCCCAGCAGGCCTATCTGCAGAGCCTGCTCAACCCCCAGCAGCAGGAGCCCATGACCAGCGTCGCCTACCTGGGCCCGCGCGGCTCTTACTCCAGCCTGGCCGCCCGCAAGTACCTGGCGCGCTACAAGGATCAGGTGATAGAGGTGAACTGCCAGAACTTCCGCGAGGTGCTGGACACGGTAGAATCGGGTCGCGCCGCCTTCGGGGTGCTGCCCATAGAGAACACCAGCTCGGGCTCCATCAACGAGGTGTACGATGTGATGCAGCACACCACCCTCTCCATCGTGGGTGAGCTGACCTACCCCATCGAGCACTGCATCCTCACTGCCGTGCCCACCGAGCTGTCCCGCATCAAGACCTTCTACGCCCATCCCCAAGTATTCCAGCAGTGCTCCCATTACCTCAGCAAGCTGGAAGGAGCGCGCCACGAAATCTGCGACTCCTCTTCCAGCGCCATGATGAAGGTCAAGGAGCTGGCTAGCCCGGATGCGGCGGCCATCGGCAGCGCCGCCGGCGGCGAGCTGTATGGGCTGGACGTGCTGGCCGAGCAGCTCGCGAACCAGAAGGAGAACTACAGCCGCTTCATCGTGGTGGCGCGCAAGCCCATCGACGTGGCGCCGCAGATCCCGGCCAAGACCACCCTGATCATGTCCACCTCCCAGAAGCCGGGCTCCCTGGTGGAGGCGCTGCTGGTGCTGCGCAGCCACGAGATCAACATGACCAAGCTGGAATCCCGTCCGGTGCAGGGCAACCCCTGGGAAGAGATGTTCTATCTGGATGTCTCCGCCAACCTGCAGACCCCTGAGATGCAGGCCGCCCTGCTGGAGCTCACCAAGATCACCCGCTACGTCAAGGTACTCGGCTGCTACCCGAGCGAAGACGTCAAGCCGACCGCGGTACCGCCGGTGCTGATGGGCAGCTAAGCCCCCCGAACGGCAAGAGGCGAGCATCAGGCTCGCCTCTCTCTTTTCTGCCCCCTGCCCCGCCCCCGGACAACAAAAAGGCGAGCTCATTGCTCGCCTAGTTGGTACCCCGCCGACAGGCTCGGGTGACAGAGGATGGAGTCTCGCTCCTGGTGCTAGAACTGACCCGCCATCAGCTGGTTCAGGTGGTAGAGGTTGCGGGTATCGAGCTCCAGCTCGGTGGCATAGGTGTTGCCACGGGGATAGGTCGCCACCACACGGGCACCGCGCACCATGCCGGCCACCGACACATCCAGCGAGTTGGAGGTCTGGGTCAGGTCCTTGTAGCTGCTCTGGCCACGCACCTGCTGGCCGTTGAGCTGCTCCGCCAGCTCCCGGTAGGCATCCATCTTGGACGCCCGGATCGCCTGCAGCATCTTCTCCGACTGGGAGGGGCCGGGCTGGATGTCGATCACCGCGTAGCCCACCGCCTTGAGCACGGGGAAGTCATCTGGCTTCTCCCCCTGGTCGTAGTTTACGACCCGGTTCCCGCTGCACGCCGTCAGCAAGAGGGCCATCATCAGGCCAAGCACGATTCTCATGGCTGTCTACTCCTCAGAAATCAGGGGGTCAGGTTGACCAGATGGCCGGACGCGCTCTGGCCGCCCCGCATCAGGTAACCCCGGTTGACCGATGCCCGGCCAAACGAGTTGCTGGCGCCGGACAGATATTGTTGCGGGATCAGGCTCTGGGCCGTGGTCTCCACCATCTTGGTACGCAGATCGATGATCCGGGCATTGACCAGGATCCCCTGCGAATTGCGGCTGAAGGTGCCGGTCAGGATCCGGGAGATGGGCAGCCGGGCGGAGAGATCCTTGTAGTTGCGGCTCATCACGAAGTCGCCACTGGGGGTCACTTGAATGCTGCCCGTGGTCTTGAAGTCCACCACTACTTCACCGCGCCGGTTCAGCTCGTAGATGAAGCTCTCCTCGATCTGCAACCCCATCCAGTTGGTGTCCTTCAGGGTGTCGAGATCGACGAAGGAGGCGACGGCGATGGGCTCGCTCAGGGTGGTGAGAGACTTTCGCTCCATCAGCTGATCCGTCATGCGGGCCACCAGCCAGTTGAGCTCCATCCCCTTGGCCGCCTGCCGGGGATCCCCTTGATCCCGGTTGATGGGGTCGGCTGACCCGCAGCCGGCCAGCGCCAGCGCAATCGCCAGCGCCGTGATAATTCTGTTCATGGATACCTGTTCCTGTATCTACACCTGACTTGTTATCGGTCACAGCGGCCAACACTTGAGACGGGAATGCGCCAAGGATCGCCCGATGATCCGCCAGAGGGCCTTGGGCGGCGCCAATAAAGAGGATGGAGCCGGGAAATACGGCGAGCTGTACACCCTTTCGCCGGAACAAGGCATGGATCTTGCTTTTATTTGCGCACCCGGTGCAAACCAGGCCAGTGTCCATGAAGCCGCTCATCCGCTCCCCGGGGCGCAAGAGGGGTTCGTCTATTCAAGGTGTACGTTATGAAAGTTGTGCTGCTGTCAACCCTGTTGCTGGCCAGTCTGTCGGCCCGCGCCGAGCTCATAGAGGCGCAAGGCAGTGCCGCCATCCTGGGGGGCGACGAGGTCTATGCCCGCGAGCAGGCGACCCGGGATGCGCTGCGTCAGGCCCTGCTGGCCAGCGGCGCCTCCGTCTCCAGCATCCAGCGCCTGGAGAACGGCAGCCTGCGCTCGGAGCAGATCCAGATCCGCTCCGGCGGCGACATCCGCCAGTACCGCCTCAAACGCGAGGAGGTGCGCAACGGCCGCATGTACATCACCCTGGTGGCCGACATCCAGGCTGAGCGCCAGATCTGCCAGACCCAGCACTACGCCAAGGATTTGACGCTGGTACGCCTGCGCATGCGCTACCCGGACCAGGCGAGCACCGGCGCCCTCGACGACATGCCGGCGGATCTCTCCCGCCGCCTGTTCGAGACCCTGGCGGCGGCGCCCCAGGGGGTGGTCGCCCGCCAGTGGCTGGACGAGAACCTGCGCATCGATCCCCTCCACCTGCAGCAGGGGGATCGCAGCGCCCTCGAGGAGATCAAGGCCCTGAGCCTGCGAACCGACAGCCAGTATCTGGTGCTCGGCAGCATCGACGATCTCTCCCTCGAACCCCAGGGCAACCAGCTGACCAGCTGGTATGAAGACCCGATCCGCAACTTCCGCATGCAGCTCTACCTGTTCGACGGCATCAACGGCAGCCTGCTCGGGCGCAAGGAGTATCAGGGGCGGGCCAACTGGACCTTCTCCAAGCGGGAGCAGGTGGGCAGCCACAATGGCCGGTTCTGGCAGTCCAGCTACGGCCAGGAGGTGAGCTACCAGTTGAAGGAGGCGGCCCAGGACATCGTCGCCGAGCTCGCCTGCGCCCCCGTCACCGCCCGCATCGTGGCCCAGCACGAACGCGGCCCCCACATCAGCCTGGGCCGTCGCAACGGCGTCAAGCTTGGGGATCAGTTCCGCGTCCAGCACAGCGCCGACTTCATCGATCCCTACGGCAAGTCCCGGGTGATGCGCAACCCCGCCGACGGCCTGTTCGAGGTAGTGCAGGTGTTCGAGGACGGTGCCATCATCAGCAGCCAGAACAAATATTCGCCGTTTAATGTCCAAATTGGCGATCTAGCCGTATTGGAATAGGAATCAAGGGTTTAAAAGCACAATGCTTCTTGTATAATGCCCGCCACAAGGTTCCCGTAGCTCAGCAGGATAGAGCGGTCCCCTCCTAAGGGACAGGCCACTGGTTCGACTCCAGTCGGGAACGCCATATAAAACAAGGGGCTGGCATCATCAGATGCCAGCCCCTTGTTTTTGATTGCCTTTTATCTTGCCTGGTCACTGTCGATATGCCCCAGGCAAGCGCCATATCTAGCCTTCAGGTGAGACTACGTCATTACCACCAGACGTTGGCCTGCACTCCAACCACCCAGGTGTCATCACTGTCATCGCCTTCAAAAGCGTGGCTGCTGTCACTCCAGTTGTCGTTGTCGCTGTCGAAATAGCTCGCGTAGAGACGCAGTTCCGGCTGGTTGCGACCCAGAGACCAGGCCTGGGCGACGGTGTACTTGGAACCACTGCGATCATAATCCGCACCATTCTCGGTCTTCTCATCGGCGAAATAACCCACCTCTGCGTAGGTGCGAGTGATTTCAGACCAGTGATACGCCAATTTGGCTGAGGCACCAAACATGGTGGCATCGAGCTGATCGTTGTCCCAGGTCTCAATGCTGTCGGCCGCTGCATAGTTGATGGCATGGCTCAGATCCCAACGGTCACCCAACGGAATGCTGCCGTAGTTGCGGATCGCGTAACCGCTACCACTCTTGACGTTGCCATTGAGGGTATCTGCCGCCCCCATGAGCACCCCTTGTGCCGCTGAACCATCCACATAATATTGCAGCACCGTCTTGTTAAACCCTGTGCCAGCCACGGCCTGGTTCAATTCCACCATGAAGGCATGACCATCGCTGTAATCATGCTCACCGCTACCTGGCTCATCCACCTGATCAGCCGACGGATCGGCATTCAAAAACTTGTATCCGAGTGCCAGGCTACCGCCTTCCCACAGAGGCAGGGAGTCATAGGTCAATTCCAGATTATTGGCATTGATCTGATGCTTGCTATGCTGGGTATCCGTGCCGATCTCATTTTCAAAATCACGATGTAATACCGCTACTGAGAATTTACCTGCACCGAGGTTCATCCGCTCTATACCGGCACCCACATTGGTCTGGTTCCAGTAAAAGTAATCGTTCATATCAATATAATAGCCTTTATTATATTGACGAATACCCGCCCAGGAGGTCTCCCCCATCCCCATGAAGTTCCGCAATTGCAGGTTCATGTTTTCCCAACCGAATGGGGAGTCATTACTGACACTATCGGCATCACCATCCCACATATTGAACATGGTCTGGATATAAACAGATTTGTCGCCGTCGTTATTCAGCTCCTTCCCCAAGCCAATCTCGGCATAATTATCAAACTCGTTCCCGAGACGGCCAATCTTGTTCTTCTGGAAATCTGAACCACCGATGCTATTTGAAGCTGAGCCATCGGCCCCAGTCCCCACACCGGCACGGAAATAACCCCAAAAATCAAATCCCTCAGTAGCAATGGCATTGGTGGCTGCGATAGACAAAGACGCGGCGACAATGTAGCGAATTGAGTTTTTCAAAATATATCCTCGATAGTTATTATATTAAATTGACGTGCATGTTCGACCTGCATAAAAAGAGGTGGTTTTTTATGGCATGGTCATATGTATGTTTTAATCATCCACCATGGGTGGCAGGAATATGGTAATGCTAAAAAAATAATAATCTGGTGATAGCGATCACATTAATGTAATCGTTTACAGTTCTTGTTTTAAACAAAATTTTGCAAGCACCAATGTCTGTTTTCTATTTACGTATTTAGGCCTGGTTCAGCTTTCTATTAAATTCAGCTCTCATTAAGAATTAAATAATTAAAAGCGGAGTCTGATGACTCCGCAGAAAGCAATATTGACAATACGACGCCTTTATTTCTAAATAACTGATCCTAATAGTGCTACACTTTTGCTGTGCCATAGCCATTCCCCGGGAAAGGAGACACGGTATCCATGAAGTGTTTCACTCGAGCCAGCAGGTTGGCCATCCCTCTGCATTGATGATTGCGCGTGATGGTTTCATGCAACTTGTGCCACAGCCGTTCTATGTGATTAACCCAAGGACTGTAAA